>CAYXZY010000149.1:0-4265 GCA_964469685.1 uncultured Sulfurovum sp.
CAGATACAGGCTTTAAAAACCTCAATGACAGAACCTCGGGTTTTGGTAAAGGGGACTTGGTGATTATCGCTGCGCGTCCTGCGATGGGGAAATGTCTTGGTAAGGGTACAAAGGTACTTATGTATGACGGTACCCTGAAAAACGTTGAAGATGTAGTGGTGGGTGACAAACTCATGGGGGATGACTCTACCCCTCGTAATGTACTCTCTCTGGCGCGTGGTCGTGAAAAGATGTACTGGGTGCGACAAAATAAAGGCATAGATTACAGAGTGAACAAATCGCATATACTTTCTCTAAAGCGTTCACGCAATGAGGGGCAACATAGGCATGGTGATGTACTCAATATAGAAGTATCAGATTATGTTGAAAAAAGTGATAAATTCAAGTCCAATTATAAAGGCTATAAGGTAGCTGTAGAGTTTGATGAAAAACCTTTAGAGATAGAACCTTATTTCTTAGGCTTATGGTTGGGAGACGGTAGAAGCTCTGATGTTCGTATAGCTACAGAAGATGATGAAGTGGTTACCTATCTGCAGGAGTATGCGTTTAGACTGGATAAAAAGCTGCATCGTTATGAGGTAGATGGAAAGTGTACAATGTTTGGAATAACAAACATTCAAAAAGAGGGAGCCGTGCGAGATGTAAGTCATTCACTGCAGGGAAAGCTAAGAACACTGGGGTTGATAGACAATAAGCATATCCCTCAAGCATATCTGACAGGAAGTAAAGAACAAAGATTGGCACTATTGGCAGGTTTGATAGACAGCGATGGGTATTATGATGATAGATACCATGTCATGGAGATCGTTCAAAAAAGAAAAGAACTTGCCCGGCAGATTAAATTTTTAGCAGATTCTCTTGGATTTAGGGCTTCTTTTGTCAAGAAAAAAGCCGCTATCAAATCTATAGGGTATGAAAGTGATGTCTATCGGGTGCGTATCGTAGGACATTTGGACACCATACCTACAAAGATAGTTCGAAAACAGGCACGACCTTTGGTTTCAAAAAGAGAGCATTTACATACAGGCATAAAAGTTGAATACGATAAGGTAGATGACTATTATGGATTTGTATTAGATGGAAATCATCTGTTCTTGCTTGAAGACATGACGGTAACACACAATACAGCTTTGGTGCTCAATATGGCACTCAAAGCCATAGAGCGTAACGAGGGTGTGGCATTTTTCTCACTGGAGATGCCCGCAGAACAGTTGATGCTTAGGCTGCTCTCAGCAAAGACATCCATTCCTTTACAGGCACTAAGGGTAGGAGATCTCAGAGATGAGCAGTGGTCACAGCTCTCTGCAGCCACCGATGAACTTTCCCAAAAGAAACTCTTTGTGGATGACGGCGGGTATGCGACCATCCATCATGTACGCTCCAAACTACGAAAACTCAAAGCACAGCATCCTGAGATCTCCGTAGCGATCATTGACTACTTGCAGCTGATGTCAGGTGAAGGGCGTGAAGGCAGACAACAGGAAGTCTCTGAGATATCAAGAGGTCTCAAGCAGCTTGCCCGTGAACTCCAGATACCTATTGTAGCACTTTCACAGCTTAACCGTGGGGTGGAAAGTCGTGACAACAAGCGTCCGATGCTTTCAGACCTTCGTGAGTCCGGTGCCATTGAGCAGGATGCAGATATCATTCTTTTTGTCTACCGTGATGACGTTTACCGTGAAGCACAAGAGAAAGAAAGAGAGATGAAAGCCAAGGCAGAAGGCAAAGAGTACACCTCAGAGTTTAGAAAAAAAGCTGAAGAAGATGCTGAGATCATCATAGGAAAACAAAGAAACGGCCCTACAGGAACTGTAGAGCTTGTGTTCCAAAAGAAGTATACACGCTTTGTAGACAAATCTATAGCCCCTGCCTTTGAAGTGGTTTATGAAGAGGGTGATATCCCTATGCAAGAGGCGAGTATCAATATAGATATGCCCAACATTTAATGCAGCTTGAGAAACCCGCACTTTTCCCGGAGAAGAAAGGTTTCCTTGTATTTATGGCCTTGTTGGCGGTCTTGTTGATCGCACGGCTATGGACAGAATACCGGCAGTATAAACAATTTATTGAAAAACCTTTTTATTATACCTATGCGAATGTGTTGGTCGCGTATGAGAAAACCAAAGGCGGCAAGCGTTATCAGGTTTTGAAATTACGCAGTGAAGAGGGTTTGACCTTTTATACGACCTCTCATCAGAAAAAAGATCTGCATCATGGGTATTTGCGCGTACAACTCTTTCCTGACAAGCGTATTGCTTTTAAAGATTATCTGGGTACATTTTATGTCAGAACCAAGATCAAAAGCCAAAAAACGCTGCCATTGACCTTTAAGGACGCTCTTCTTGCCAAAGTGGCTTCCCAGCATCGCGATGCTTCAATGCAGTCTTTTTACAATGCCATCTTTTTTGCCACACCTTTGGACAAGACACTAAGAGAAAAAGTAAGTTTACTGGGTGTCAGTCATTTGGTGGCTTTAAGCGGTTTTCATCTGGGGATACTTTGGGGACTGGTATACGGTTTGCTGCTTTTGCTGTATAGCCCTGTGCAGCAAAAATTCTTTCCCTACAGACATGCATTGCTCGATGTGGGAGCAGTTGCCATGCTGTGCCTGGGTGTTTATGTATGGTTCGTTGACTTTCCCCCTTCTTTGGTGCGTTCGTATGCTATGGTCTTTGTTGGCTGGGTCGTGCTGCTGCTGGGTATGGAATTGCTGAGTTTTACATTTTTGGCAACCGTTGTGGGAGTGCTGATGGTGCTTTTCCCTCCTTTGGTGGTGTCGCTGTCTTTTTGGTTTTCTGTTGCAGGGGTATTTTATATTTTTCTGTTGTTGCAGTATACGAAGCACAGCAACACATGGATCATCTCCTTTTTATGGATCCCGCTTGGTATTTTCATCTTGATGCTTCCGGTGGTGCATTATGTCTTTGGTGTAACAAGCATCTATCAACTGTTGTCACCATTACTGTCTGTATTGTTTGTGCCTTTTTATCCTCTGGCAATGCTTCTGCATCTGTTAGGTTGGGGCGGCTTATTTGATGAGGCTTTGGCAGGGCTGTTCTCCATGCCTCATGAAAGCAGGAACGAGCTTTTGCCCACATGGTCAGTGTTGGGTTATGTGGCACTTTCCATTGGGGCGATATGGTCTAAAAAAGTGTTTTATCTTGTCCTTGCGGCAGCTACCTTGTATACCGGGTATCTGTTTATATGGTAAGTGCAGATGGCCTTTCTATGCAGCTAGATATGATAGATCTCTTCATCTTTTTGCAACAGGGCACAAAACTTCAGGCCATGAATGAAGATCGCCCAGGAGATGTAGATCCATAAAAAGAAGAAAAGAAGAATGCTTACGGAGCCATAGATACTCTCATAGGTTTTGTTGTGCACCACATAAAAGACAAACCCCATTTTGGACAAGAACCAAATCAGTGAGGCTATGAAGGAGGAAATAGCGGCTGCTTGCACATCTATATGTATATTTGCTGACAGTTGATACGCCAGATAAAAAGTCATCCAGGTCATCAAAAAGGGCAAAAATGTAAAAATATGGATCGATGAGGTGATCTCATGGGTATCCAGATGTCCCTGTGCAAAGTTTGAGATATAGTACGACAGTCCCAAAATAGTGGGGATCAGCAGCAAAAGAAGAATATAGATCTTGGACGCCTGCCAGAGTGACCTGCCGGGCACACCGAAGATGTCATTGACAATAAAGTCATAGTTTTTGAAAAACAAAAAGACCGCAAAGCTGACGTAGGCAGCACCCATATAGCCCAGCTTGTCCGTACTTTGTATAAACGTATTGATATACTCCATCACCACCTTGGAATCTGTGGGCATAAGGTTGGAGAAAATGAGATTTTCGATCTTGCTGTAGACAGATTCAAACACAGGCATAGAGGTAAAGACCGAAAAGACAATGACCATAAGCGGAAGAATGGAAAAGAGGGTACTCCAACTTAAGCTCGAGGCATAATGTCCCAGCTTGTCATCAAAGAGGTCTGAAAAAAAATCTCTGATAAAAAGATAATAATTCTTCAGTATGACCTTGAATTGTATATTTTTTATCATAAATTAATTGGGCAATCCCATCTTTCCGGGATTGAGTATGTTGTTTGGATCAAATGCGGCTTTAATGCTCTTAAAGAGATTGATCTCCATTTCATTGAAGGCGATGCCCATGAAAGGTGCTTTGCTTGTACCGATACCGTGTTCGCCCGAAAGTGTCCCGCCCATGTCAACAACCATCTGAAAGATCTCTTCAATGG
>CAYXZY010000150.1:0-4227 GCA_964469685.1 uncultured Sulfurovum sp.
TTGCCTTTAAGGACGTCAATCAGTGTATCTGCAAGACGTCTGCCTATGCCCTGTTTTTGATACTCTGACTTCACCATAAAATACTTCAACTGTGTACTTTTTTCAAAATCTATGGCCAATATGGCACCAACAAGCTTTCCTTCATCATAGGCCCCATAACATAAATGGGGTGAATGCATAAGCATCAGCTTGATATGGTAACCGTCGACTAACCAGCCAATGTCATTGGCAATGGCAACCAAATCATTTACATCTACAAACTTCAGCCAACCTATGAACATACACTCTTCCTGTAGAGTGAAAGTAATTCATGATCTTCCAAAACTTTTTTCCTTGATGTAACGATCTCTCTTATATCCGGCAACATGCTTTTAAGCAATGACCGGTCTGCTTGTATGCCTAACATCTTAAGATGGTACATCATCGTAGCAGTCCCGGAATGTTTTCCGATGGGGAACTCTCTGTGACCGCCTACTTCTGTCGCATCAAAAGGCTCATAAGCATTCGCATGTTTCATCATGCCGTCAGCATGCACCCCGCTTTCATGGGAGAAAAGATGTTCGCCCACGATAGGTGCATTCGGCGACACACTTAATCCCGCAGCTTCAGTGACACTTTTTACCAAAGATCGCATGGCCACGGCATCAATGGGTCGCTTTTGCCTGTAAAGATGTTTCAGTGACATGACCATCTGCTCGAACGAAGCATTTCCTGCACGCTCACCTAGACCAACCACCGTCGTGTTCACAGAGATAGCTCCGGCATCAAGTCCACTGAGCGCATTGGCATTGGCCAGCCCAAAATCATTGTGGGTGTGCATCTCTATTGGCAGAAGATCCAAGCCACTCAAATAACTGATATCATTGTAGGTTCTTGTAGGTGTCATGATACCTACTGTGTCACAGTACCTAAATCTGTCGGCTCCTATGTGAGATCCCAACATCATAACATCAGCAATCAGATCCAAATTCGCTCGCGATGAATCTTCTGCACCTATACAAACATACAGACCTTCCATTTTGGCCATATTCACCACTTCTTCCAGTTGTCTCAGCATGCGCTCTTTATCGCCGCCAAACTTAACATCGATCAAAATATCGGATACCGGGATAGAAAGATCCACTGCCTTAACACCACATTTTAATGATGCCTCAAGATCCAAGAAGGTGGCACGATTCCAAGTCATCAACTGGACATCTAGACCCAAGGAGACTATCTCCTTTATGTCCTCTTGTTCACGCTTCCCCATTGCGGGGATACCGATCTCAAGTTCATCAGCACCACATGCAACGAGTCCTTGCGCTATGCTCAGTTTCTCTGCAATATTAAATGCCACATAAGGAGCCTGCTCACCATCTCTAAGTGTGGTATCGTTGATCAATGCCATCCTAAATCCTTTTAGTTTACTTCCATTTCTTCAGGAAGGTTAAAATACTTTCGCGTTGCTTTTAGCACTGATGCCTCAATTGGCTCAAAGGCATAACTCTGGTCAGCGATGAGACCTGCGGATTTCAGATCATTTTGAGGACAATCCCCGATCTTTGCTGTCAGTATCAACTTACAGTCTTTCAATTTTTCCAAAATTGGATCGATTGGATTTCCTCCATCAGGTCCTGCACAGTATTCATACTCCAGTTTACGGTGATGGATAAATCGTATCCCTTTGTCACCCGCTTCATAAATAAGAAATTCTTTTACGGAACCAAAGTGTTGATTGATCATTCCTTCACCTGCTGTGGTGACTGCAACAAGAATAGTCTGTCCGTCTGAACTGAGTTCTTCTTTTTCTTTACGTACACGTTCATTTGCCGCATCAAGGTAGCCTCTAAACTCTTCTATTTTTTCTTGTGCTTCCTGTCGTCCCTCTATATTGTAATGGGTCTCAAGTGCATCGAACGTCATATTGGAAAATGTATCTTTGGTAAACTCTGCACCGCGATCTTCCCCTATAAGCCCAACCGCATCTGCGCGACATTGACGACAATGCTGCATCAGTTTCATATCCATTCCACATGCCTCCTGAACTTCCATTTGCTGTTGGTCTGTGGCACTTGGCACACCATCTAAAGCAAATTTCGTTCCAAACTCCGGCTCAGACAGAATAGGCATGATATTATGAAGAAATACGCCGATCTCTTTGAGCTTTTTGGCTACTTCAGGAAGGTGCTTGTCGTTGATCCCAGGGATAAGTACCGAATTGGCTTTGATCAAGATCCCATTTTCGACACATTTTTTCATTCCTTCAAGCTGACGCTCAAGGAGTATCTGTGCGGCTTCTTTTCCGTAGTATCTTTTATTGTTATAGAAGATCCAAGGATATATCTTCGAACCTATCTCACCTGTGGTATCTACACTGTTGATAGTGACCGTTACATGATCAATATCATATTTAACCATCTCATCAACAAATGTTAGAAGCTCCAAGCCATTCGTTGAGAGACAAAGCTTAAGGTCGGGTGCTTTTTCTCTTACCAATTCAAAAGTTTTAAAGGTCTTCTCAGGATTTGCTAGTGCATCTCCCGGACCTGCAATACCAAGAACACTTAAGCGTTCTACTTCTCCACCAACATACATCACTTTTTTGGCAGACTCTTCAGGCGTCAATCTTTCACTGGTCACACCCGGACGGCTCTCATTGGAACAATCATATTTACGATTACAATAATTACATTGTATATTACATGCGGGCGCTACTGCAACATGAATACGTGCGTAATGGTGATGTGCGCCTTCTGAATAACACGGGTGATTATGTATCTTATCTTGAATATCTTGCGGCATGAATGCTTCTGCCGGATTACTTGAACTACAACTCATTGGTTCTCCTTTTCATTATGTATATAAATTTAATAGAATGACCGCGCATCATGTAGCTATGTATCATTTCTATAACAACTATTGCAATATACATTCCAATGCTACTATTGGGAAAAACATCTGCACCGACACGTACAATAACAATTTTGTCACGATTTGCACTGCTTTGGTTCACTTTTTAGGGCGACACTCTATTTTGGCAGAATTTATGGTGGAATATTTATTGCAAAAAATAGATTAAGTACTAAAAATCTATAAAAAGGTTCCAGGTTATGAAAGTATTAATTCCAATTAAGAGCAAGACTGATCTCTATCATGACAATCCCGTCAGGGCACCTTACTTTGCTTTATATAAAATAGATAACATCGGCTCATTTTTTGTCTATATGCTTGAAGATATTATTGAAAACCCTCAGCTTTTGCCAAACAACAATGAGGATGCATTCATTAACAACCATGGCATCTGCGATCAAAAGCATTGTTCCAAGGAGCATGTCGATGCACATTATAATTTAACAGAAAAATTACATGGATGTGACTATATACTTATTGACCATTATTGTAAAACTGTCACCAATGTTTTTGAAACTGTCGGTGTGAAAACCTATAAATTATCACCCTTTCTACAAACCACCGATATTGCTATTAAAAATTTTTTATTAGGAGCTTCACTTGCAAGTACATTACAACACATACACGCTAGAGCTTGAGGAGCAACCCATGGATATAGGTTACGCCTCTGAAAAGGTCAAAGTATTTGACGAAAAAGGACAAGATGCCATCATCGCAGGGCACAATGGCAAAACGCAGCTCATTATCTCAACGCCTTTTATCAACAAAAACCTAAAAGAAGAACTTCGTCAGATCGCTGCAATGTTTGCCAATGAAAGTGATGTAGAACAGCACATCATTGTTGCCAATGAAACCCACCAGAATCCAAATATTGAACATATGCAATTCCATATTGACAAAGAAGGAGAATTTGGTGATTGGTATGGGCTTAGACTCAAAGGCGATGTATTGGATGGTGAATTGACCAAATCACTTCTGCTGATCTCAAAAGACGGTGCTCTGTATTATGATGAATACCCTAGAGACATCAGTCAGTCATTTGATCACAGTATGCTCTACAGAAAAGTCACAGCAGCCCAAGCCTGCTATACCGGAAAAGGATGTCACTAATGTCAATTGCCACCACAAATGAAACCATCGAAACCATTAAAAAAGAGTTAAGAAACCAAACCACTGTTCCTTATTTTGGCTTAGGGGTCTTCAGCCAGACACAAACCAAAGACGGAGAACAGATGCCATTTGACTCAGACTCCATGATATTAATGATGAATAACGGCAGAGCCATGAGTGACAGGTTAATGTTTGAATATTCCAGAGCTGCCATGCATCTAGAGCAAC
>CAYXZY010000151.1:0-4201 GCA_964469685.1 uncultured Sulfurovum sp.
CTCCCGTTACTTGGAATTATTGTTCCGTCTATCATCTATAATACAGAAAAATACGACAAAGGAACACTGTTAATTCGGCTAACAGACATTATGGACATACATATAATACGTGATATCAGCCAAAAAGATTATGATGTGATCGACGAAGACATGGAAACCCAAATGAATGATTTCAGTGACGAGATCAAAACCATGTTCGTCTATGTAGACGGTCTATCCAAAAACATTGGTGTATGTGTCGATGTGCTTTTTGATAATTACGGTCTTGACATCAATTATATTGGGGGAGGGGCGGGATCATTAAGTTTTTCCCAAAAGCCCTCACTGTTCACAAATGAGGGTCTTCTTATGGATGCATTTGTATATGCCTATTCCAAGTGTTACAGTTCTATCGGGGTAAGTCACGGCTGGAGAAGCATCAGCGGACCGTATCAGGTCACCAAGTCAGTGGGAACGAAGATACTTGAAATTGACCATAAGCCTGCCTTTGATGTCTATAAAGAGGTCGTTGACAAACATTCTGATGTACCAATCACCGCCGAAAACTTCTTTGACATAGCCAAATCTTTCCCATTTGGAATCAATACAATAACCGATGAGAAGATCGTACGTGACCCTATTGTGCTGGAAGGTTCATCTCTGGTGTGCGTGGGAACTGTCACGCAAGGCAGTTATGTTGACATTTTATACGGCAAGAATGAGTATCTCATCAAGGCTGCCAGTCAGGCATCGCAGATCAGTAGTGAAGGTTTGGACTTTAAAAGTGACTTTATGATTTTTATAGACTGTATATCTCGCGTTCTTTTTCTCAATGAATCTTTCGAAGATGAGATACGCTCAGTCTATCAGCCGGGTATTCCACTGGTTGGGGCATTGACCTTTGGGGAGATTGCCAACAATGGAAGGGATTATTTGGCATTTTACAATAAAACTTCAGTAGTGGGATACATTGGACATGGACAATAGCCAATATCATTTAGCACTTTATGAGATCTCTTTAGCAATAGGAACTTCCACCGACCTCAAAAGTATGCTCAACGCTTCCATAACGATGATCTTGAGTCGGCTGAACTGTTCTTCGGCATCGATCAATCATTTTAATAACAATCAGTGTGAAGTTTTATATGCCAAACCTAAAGTGCTGGTCAGGAATCAACAGTTCCTGAAGATGAAGCAGAAGCTTGAAAACAGATATAGAACATCAAAAGAAAGTACCCTCTTGGAAGAATATGATGGTAAATATTATTATCTTTTTGCGCTCAAGAATTTTGGCTACTTTATCCTTACAAAAACAGCAGAACCTTTGGATGATTTTCTGGTTAACTCTATGGGAAACATCAATCTGAAGCTCATCAATGCCATTCGGGCATGCATGGAACATGCTCAGCTGCATGAGTATAAAATGAGACTTTCTGAAGCGCAGAGTATTGCACATTTGGGCAGTTGGTCTACCAACCTGTCTACCAAAGAACACCACTGGGACGATGAGATTTTCAGGATTTTAGGAGAAGAACCACAGAGTTTTGCCCCTACCTATAGACACTTGCTGCAAAGAATGACGCCAAGATCAAGGATAGAGGTGTCCAGAGAAATAGGCCTGGTATTTTCCGGTCAAAAAGCACACTATAAAGGCAAAGTGGAGATCATCAGGAAAGACGGTTCCATAGCATATATTGAAGTCCAAAGCAGAATAATATACGATGAGAAGGGCAATGCAGTATCTTTGGTGGGAACAACCCTTGATATCAGTAAACAAAGTATACTGGAAGAACAGCTCAGAGAAGAAAGTGCTCTTTTAAAAAGTATCATCAATACCGTTCCGCATAGAATTTTCTGGAAAGACCTGAATTCACGCTATTTGGGAGCAAACAAGCTTTTTGCAAAAGATGCGAACGTGAAACATGAAGATGCACTGATCGGATTGTATGATTCTGATATGCCTTGGATTGACCAGGCCGATGCATACAGAGAAGATGATCAGGAAGTCATGCGTACAGGTATGTCAAAACTGGAGTTTGAGGAGTCACAGACCCATGATGATGGTTCTGTGATTTGGGTCTCTACATCAAAAGTGCCTCTTGTAAATGAGAATGGGGAAATTTTTGGTGTCCTGGGTACCTATCATGATATCACTGCAAAGAAAGAGCATGAGAAAATGCTTGCATCACATCGTGATGCTTTGCAGCACCAGGCAACCCATGATATGCTGACGGGACTGCCAAACCGTACACTTTTCCTAGATAGGTTAAATCAGTCCATCTATAAAGCCAACCGACATTTTTCAAAAGTAGCAGTCATCTTTGTCGATATGGACAGATTTAAGGAGATAAACGATTCTTTTGGACATGCACTTGGAGATGAAGCCATTAAAGAAGTAGCCAAAAGGATTGCGGGTGCTGTACGCAGGTCAGATACTGTTGCGCGCTTTGGCGGTGACGAATTTGTCATGATCCTTGATGACATTAAAGATTCTATGGCTATCGTGGATATTTTGGGAAAGATCATGAAAAGTATGAATGCACCGATGGAGATTGGCAGGCATACACTGTACGTGACGTTAAGTATGGGCGTGAGCCTGTACCCTGAGGACACCATACTTGCAACAGATCTTTTGAAAAATGCGGATGCAGCGATGTATAAAGCGAAAGATTCAGGTCGCAATACCTATGAATTCTATACAGAAGATATGACAGCAAAAGTCTATAAGAGAATCACCCTTGAAGCAGACATGAGAAGGGCCATTGAAAATGAAGAATATATGATCTATTTTCAACCGCAGATCAATGCCTTAACAGACATGATCGTAGGGATGGAAACATTATTGCGCTGGGAACACAAGACATTGGGTTTTGTGCCTCCTGATGAGTTTATACCTGTTGCGGAAGATACGGGTCTGATCATTCCTTTAGGCAAATGGATTTTAGAAGCGTGTATGAAGCAAGTGGTCAAGTGGCATAGCAGGGGCATAAAACCCGGCATTCTTTCAATCAATCTTTCTATGGTGCAGTTACAGCGGCCGGGGTTTGTCTCTGAACTCATAACTATGTTGGAAGAAACCAAATGTAAAGCACAATGGATTGAAATGGAAGTGACAGAAGGGCAGGTGATGAAAAATCCCGAACAAACGATACAGACACTTGAAGAAATCAGTCAGTTGGGAATAAAAATAGCCATTGATGACTTCGGTACAGGCTACTCTTCTTTGTCCTACCTCAAGCGTTTTCCTATAGACAGGTTGAAGATAGACAGGTCATTCATCAAAGATATACCTGATGATGAAGAAGACATCGCCATCACCAAGGCGATCATTGCTTTGGCAAAAAGTCTAAATATTGAGGTCATAGCAGAAGGAGTCGAAACGCAAGCACAAAAAGATTTCCTTGTAGAAAACGGCTGCAGATATATTCAGGGGTATCTCTACTCCAAACCGGTACCACTGGAGGAGTTTGAAAAAATGATCGAACGTGTGCCTCCGGTGCTGCCGTTTACCCATACATTTGATATCTAAAATACTACTTTGAACTTTATATATGCACTCCGTTAACACCTAGTTAACATGCCTGAAGTACAATAGGGGTACCAACATAAAAAAGGATCCCCCATGAAGAAAATGACATTCATAATGATAACTGCTGCATCTATGCTTTTTGCTTCACCGCCACAGTCACAGGGTATGAAAACAGCATGTGCACAAAAAAAATGTAAGAAAAATGTCTGCAAGAAAAAAACATGTCAAACCAAGAATAACAAGATGCGAAAAGGCACCAAAGGCATGGGATCAGCATTTTTAATACAGCAGGGGCTTCCTCATCTAGGTAAGATGATCATGCCATATATGGATGATCCTGCCTTTGGACTAAGCAAAGAGCAGAAAGAAAAGTTAAATACCTTAAAAGCATCTACCATGGGCGTAATGCGTAAGATTATGCCGCAAGTCAATGCTTTACGAAAAGAGATCGTAGATGCCAGCATGTCAGGCACTCGTTCAGAAGCACTCAAAGAGAAGGTCGCCAAACTTGCATTGCTTCAAGGCACGGCAACCATGACTCAACTCAAGTGTATAGAAAAAACAAAAGATATTTTAAGCAAAGACCAACTTGTATATCTGTTAATGCATAAAAAGTCTAAAAAGCGTGACAGACAAAAAGCACCTAAGAAAATGATGCGCTTTCAAAACGCTAAGTGATAGACAAAACTACTG
>CAYXZY010000152.1:0-4198 GCA_964469685.1 uncultured Sulfurovum sp.
TAATTACGCCGTCGTCATGATGGCGATTGCGAGGATTTCATATGTTACTTTTTACCCCCGGGCCTACCCCTGTACCTGAGTCAGTACGTTTGGCGATGGCTACACCGACACTTCACCACAGAACACCGGAATTTGAAGCCATCTTCAAAGAGACAAGAGCATTGCTTTTTAAGCTTTTTAATACTGATGAGGTAGTGATGCTTGCCAGTTCGGGAACAGGTGCGATGGAAGCAGCGGTGACAAATCTTTGTCACGATACCTTACTTTCGGTCAATGCCGGAAAATTCGGTGAGCGTTTTGGTAAGATCGCCACAGCAAGCGGACTGAACAATGTTGAGATCAAACATGAGTGGAACACACCTGCAAGTGTTGCCGAAGTAGAAGAAGCACTTAGGGCAAATCCTTCCGTGGATGCCATTGCCATTCAGATATCCGAATCTGCAGGAGGGCTTAGACACCCGGTCGAAGAGATCGCTGCAGCGGTGAAAGCGATCAACCCGCAGATCATGGTCATTGCCGACGGGATCACCGCTGTGGGTGTGGAACCCATTGATGTGCGTCACATTGACTGTGTGATCGCAGGCAGTCAAAAAGCCTTGATGCTGCCTCCGGGTCTTGCCATACTGGGGCTCAGCAATGCTGCCATAGAAAAGATCGGTGCAGGCAAAGGGTATTATTTCAATCTCGCCACCGAGATCAAAAAGCAAAGGGAAAATACCACCGCATGGACAGCGCCGACGACCCTGGTCATTGGTACACATGCCATACTTGAAGAAATTGAATCAAGAGGTGGACTTGAAAAACTCTATGCTGATACTGCATTAAGAGCAAAAGCGACACGTAACGCACTACAAGCTTTGGGACTGCATGTCTATCCTAATTCTCCCGCACCTTCCATGACGACAATTGATGATGCACATGCCAAAGAGATACGTGATCTGCTTAAAACAGACTTCGGTGTGAATGTTGCAGGCGGGCAAGACCATCTCAAAGGCAAGATATTCAGAATCAACCAAATGGGACTCATAGAGCCTTATGAGATGGTGGCTGTGGTCAATGCAGTGGAGCTGGCTTTGGCAAAGCTGGGGCGCAGAGCCTTTGACGGTACAGCCTCACGAGTATTTAACGAAACGTATTTTAAATCACTTCTGGGAAATGACTGATGGTCTATGAACACGAAATCCCTTCGGGATCCAAACTGTATTTTGGTGAATCTGCCAAGATCAAAAGAGAGCTGGAGTTCGTTTCTGCGGAACTTCTTGAAAATTTAGGGTATGAGGAGATCGTCACACCGATATTCTCCTACCATCAGCATGAAAGTTTTGATGACAAAAAGCCCTTGATCAAACTCAATGATGAAGAGAACCATGAGGTGACCCTTCGTGCAGATTCTACCGCAGATGTGGTGCGAATCGTTACCAGAAGACTGGGAAGAAGTACAGAGTCCAAAAAGTGGTTTTACATTCAGCCAACGGTGACGTTTCCGACCAAAGAGCAGTACCAGATAGGCGCTGAGGTCATAGACGGCGGATTTGAAGATATCTCTCGCACGGCACTGATGCTTTTGTCTGAAATGAACATCAGACCGGTGATGCAGGTGGCAAACATACGCATACCGCACCTGCTCAATGAAAAATATGGAGTCTCACTGGATGTATTGAAATCGATGCATGTAGAAGAGATCATGCAGGCTGATCTGCCGTGGATAGAGAAACTGGTGCGTATGCACAGCAGTGCCGATCTGGATGATCTGTCTCTCTTCCCTTCGGATATCAGAGAAGAACTTGAGAAGATCAAGGCAGCTACACAGGCGGTGCAGTATGATACGATAGTCATCTCTCCGCTTTTTTATGCAAAGATGCGTTATTATGATTCATTGACCTTTAGAATGTTCGAAGACAACAGTCTGCTGGCAATGGGCGGCATCTATAGCATAGATGGTGTAGAAGCAGCAGGATTTGCACTCTATACAGATGAGTGTGTGATGAAAAAAATGGATAAGGGTGAATAGATGAGTAGTAAAGCAGATTTGATAGTAGGTCTCCAGTGGGGCGATGAAGGAAAAGGTAAGATCGTTGATCACATGGCGCAGACACATGACTATGTGTGTCGTTTTGCCGGAGGTCACAATGCAGGACATACGATTGTCATCGGGGACAAAAAGTATGCACTGCATCTTATCCCTTCGGGTGTACTGAACCCCAAAGCGAAGAACATCGTAGGAAACGGTGTGGTGCTCTCACCCAAGGACTTCATCAAAGAGATGGAGCAGTTTGATGATCTGGAGGGAAGGCTGTTCCTTTCTGACAAAGCCCATGTGCTCTTTCCTTACCATGCCTTGATAGACCAGGCTAAGGAGCGCATGAAAGGTGACAAAGCCATCGGGACGACAGGAAAAGGGATAGGGCCAGCCTACGCAGACAAGATCTCGCGTGGCGGGCACAGACTGGGGGAACTGCACCATCCCCAAAAACTTTGCGGCAAGATCATGGAATTCTTCAGGATCAACAAACCTGTGTTTGATGCTATGGGTGTGGATGCGCCTGTAGAAGCAGAGCTCTTGGCAGAACTGGAAGGTTACAAAGAGGTACTCGCCCCCTTTATCACCGATACGACACAGATGATGTGGAAGATCATGGATGAAGAGAAGAAGATACTTCTTGAAGGCGCACAGGGAACGATGCTTGACATTGACCATGGTACCTACCCGTATGTCACATCCTCAACAACGGTCAGTGCAGGGGCATGCAGCGGACTGGGCATTAACCCCAAAGACCTGGGCAAGGTGACAGGTATTGCCAAAGCATACTGTACCAGAGTAGGCAACGGGCCATTCCCCAGTGAAGATTTTGGCAAAGAGGGAGACCTTTTACGCAAGAACGGCCATGAGTTTGGTACGACGACCGGCCGCCCAAGACGATGTGGATGGTTTGATGCGGTCGCTATGCGTCATGCCGTGCGCGTCAACGGGGTCGATCAGGTAGCGTTGATGAAGCTGGATGTACTGGACGGTTTTTCAGAGGTGAAGGTATGTGTAGCCTATGAAGTCGAAGGCAAAGAGATCGATTATGTACCATATGACCTGGAAGATGCCACACCGATATACCGATCGTTCCCGGGCTGGGATAAAACAGAAGGCATCAGGGATTTTGAAGCCCTGCCTGAGAGCGCAAAATCATATATTGAGGCACTTGAAGAGATGATCGGTACCAAGATCGGGATCATATCGACCAGTCCTGAGCGGGAAGATACCATCATAAGATAAGGCTCACTGAGTCAAGAGCAAGGTTTGAATAAGAAATAACTAGGAGTTCACAGCATGAGATTAAAACCACAACAAACAGGATATGTAGCAAGCAAGATCGGCATAGATTTGGCCAATGCACCATTTATCACTTTACCAAAAGGAAAAGATGCCGTTGTTGCAGCAAGCAAGAAGATCATAGATGAGAATCTTGCCAAAGAACATGCACTTGACGAAAAGGTCAAAAAGATCATTGATGAAAACTATGATGAGATCGAATTTCAGCATGCAGACGAAAGACAACTCTTTTTTATGATAAAGAAAAAAATGGCTGCTGAACATGGTGTCATTATGAACTATGATGACCGGTACAATGATCTGTCACACCTTATACTTGATGAACTGTATGAAAACTACCTGGCAGAATATGATGTGAATGAGAACCAGGTGAAAAATGTGATCTTTAAGGCCTTTAAAGCCTTTGCTGATGCTTATGATGAGATAGATGATATTGTGTATGATAAGATCAAAGGTATGGAAAAAGAAGTGATTCCGGGGAGTCAGGATTATGAACTACTGTATGAAAGGCTCTACCAGGAAGAACTCTCCAAAAGAGGCATGCTTTGATGCATGGGAAACCAGCCTGCTGCAATGTACAGTTTAAACGGAGTGAAGTATGCAAAAAGTAAGTTTGTATTTTGAAAATGGATTGATGCTTGAAGCCAAAGCTTTTGGGGCTTCCGGGACATCTGTGGGTGAGATAGTATTTAACACTTCTCTTACAGGGTATCAGGAAATAGTCACTGACCCGTCCTACGCAGGACAGTTTGTCACGTTTACGATGCCTGAGATCGGTAATGTAGGGTGTAATGCGCAGGATATGGAGAGCAAAGGCGCATTCTGTAAAGGCATTCTTGTACGGTCCTATCAGGAACGGTATTCGAACTTCAGGGC
>CAYXZY010000153.1:0-4187 GCA_964469685.1 uncultured Sulfurovum sp.
AGAAAGGTAAAACCAAGTGCTACCAATAAGGTCAATGCCCCGGTTTGATAGTCGCCGTGAAGAAAGTGTTGTATGCTGAGTACGAGCATGACAATCGTGACGATGAGGCACATAGCTTCTCCTGTTTGTTCTGATCTTATTGCAAATTATAGTACAATCACATAAAAAACAGGACTTCACCTATGTCAGCGATCATCGAGCATTTTCAGACCCTCACACAAATCCCGCACTGCAGTAAAGAAGCAGACAAACTCTTGGACTATCTGGTCACATTTGCCAAAGAAAGAGGCTACACGGTAGACGTAGATGCGGCGAAAAATATCTATATCTCTAAAGGTGAAGCCACATTGTGTCTGCAGGCACACTACGACATGGTCTGTATGGGTAAAGCCCCAAGCATTGAGACTTACATTGATGAGGAAGAGGGTGTGATGCGTGCAAAAGACGCCAGTCTGGGCGCGGACAACGGTATCGCTATAGCTATGATGATGCAGTGTATGGATGAGGGAAGAGAACTGGAGTTCCTGCTCACATCCGATGAAGAGGTGGGACTCATAGGCGCCAATGAAGTGGCCTTTGATCTCAAAGCCAGATACATGCTCAATCTTGACAGTGAAGATGAGGCAGAAGTATACATAGGCTGTGCAGGGGGTGCAGATATTATAGCGCACAAGACAGATACCTATGTAGAGGGAAAAGGCACATGTTATGAAGTAGCGGTCAAAGGGCTTGCAGGTGGACATTCGGGGGTAGATATCGACAAAGGCATTCCTTCTGCTATCAAGGTACTGGGCGATTACCTGGCAGACAATGGTGTGACACAGTTGGCAAGTATCTATGCTGGAGAACGCCGAAACTCCATCCCTGCCAATGCAGTGGCCATTGTACGCAGCGAAAATGCGTTGAAAGATATGGGGGAGGTCAAAGTACGTGTACTTTCCGAGACGCCAAAAGTACTTAAAGAAGGACAGAAGCTCATAGAGTGTATCAAGCATTTCAGGCAGGGTGTATTGGCAGAGAATGACAAGCTGGGTATCCCGGATATGAGTATCAATCTTGCTATCATCCATACAGATGAAAAAGGCGGGGTGAACGTAGAAACATCCGCACGTGCGATGGCTGCACCCTCACTCAAATACCTCATTGAAGAGACAGGAAAGTTTTTTGAACAGTTTGGTTTTGAGGTAGACATAGAAGACAAGTACCCTGCATGGAAACCAGATATCACTGATTTCACCGATCTGGTGAGTGAACAGATGAAAGCTGTGTTTGGAAAAACAAAAATGATGGCGATCCATGCAGGACTTGAATGTGGCGTCATCGCAGAGAAATACCCCCATATGAAGTTTGCATCCATCGGACCGACCATCAGGTACCCACACTCTACAAGAGAAGAAGTGGAGTTACAATCTGTAAATAAAACTTATGAAGTTCTCATAAATGTCATAAATAACATTGATTTATGACAAAATCAAGTTTTCTGTAATCTCATAGGAGTAAAATAAAATAATATACATTATTTCAAGGAGTCGCATGAAAACGATATTTCAGGATCTGGAGTACCTCAGAAATGAGATCAAGGACAAAAAATCAAAAAAGATACTTAAAGAATTAGAACAAAATATTCACTTGCTTAAGACAAAAAGCGGACTTTCCCAACTGATGAGTAAGAAGAAGTTGGCAAAGATAACACGCAATGTAGCGTATGAAAAAGAACTCAAAGCGCTTCAAGTGGAACTCATCAAGCTGCAAAACTGGGTCTATGACAATAACAAGCGTGTGATGATCATCTTTGAAGGGCGTGATGCTGCGGGTAAAGGCGGTTCCATCAAGCGTTTCACACAGTATCTCAATCCTAGGAAATTCAGGGTCGTAGCGCTACAGAAACCTACAGAAGTGGAAACAGGTCAGTTTTATTTTCAAAGATATTTCCAGCACCTTCCAAACCCCGGAGAGATCACGTTCTTTGACAGATCCTGGTATAACCGCGCCATCGTAGAACCTGTATTTAACTTCTGTAGCCAGGAACAGTATGAAAAATTTATGAAAGAAGTACCGGAGATAGAACATGCACTCATAGATGACGGGATCATACTCATTAAACTCTGGTACTCTATTACCAAAGAAAATCAACAAAAGAGGTTTAAAGAGCGTATGACCAATCCGCTTAAACACTGGAAACTGAGCCCTGTCGATCAAAAGGCGCAAGAGATGTGGGACAAGGTCACTTTCTATAAAGAGGAGATGTTCAGCCGTTCACATACAAGCTATGCACCCTGGATCATTGTAGACAGTAACGATAAAAAACGTGCCAGACTGGAGTCGATCCGTTATGTACTGTCAAATATTGACTATGAGGGAAAAGAGGATGCGAACATTAATCTTCATCACGACCCTGAAGTGGTTGAGCGATACCACAGAAAATCTCACTCGGAGAACTAGACCTTGAAGGTCTGGTTTGTCTTACAGTGTGCTTCCATGAAACAGCCTTCACACTCAGGTTTGACCGCTTTGCATTTGTATCGGCCAAAGAGTACCATGGCCTGATGCAGAAGGTGCAGGTCGGTCTTAAACTTTTTGGTTAATTCTTCCTCGCACTTAATGGCCGTTTTGGCATCACTCAGACCCAAACGATGCGCCACTCGGTAGACATGGGTATCGACCGCCATAAGATTGGCTCCGGCATACTCTATCATGACGACATTGGCCGTTTTTTGTCCTACCCCAGCCAGTTTGACAAGCTCATCACGTTCAAGCGGCACTTCCCCCTCATGGTTCTCTACCACAGACTGTGCCATTTTGATGAGGTTTTTGGCTTTGTTGTTAAAGAACGAGCAGGTGTTGATGTAAGATTTGACTTCATCCAGATCCGCATTGGCAAGACTGATGGGGTCTGGGTATTTTTCAAAGAGTGCAGGGGTGATGATGTTGACACGTTTGTCGGTACATTGTGCAGAAAGCATCACTGCGATCAGAAGTTCATAGAGGTTAGAGTAGTCTAGCTCAGTGAGTGAGTCCGGGTAGTGGTGTAAAAAGAGTGCTTTTATCTCACTTATCTCATTTTTCGTTGCTTTTTTCACTTTTGCCATAGGCTGAAACCTTCTTCTAAATATAATATGACTAAAATAATATCACATTAATAGTTGATTTACCCAAGAGAGATATACTTCAAGGGAAATTATAACACTCCAAGGAAGAATATATATGTTAAAACTAGCAAGAACTTCACTACTTACCATTTCTATCATGGCATCAGCACTTACAGCATCAGATATTTTGGTAACTGTTAACGGTAAAAATATTACAAAACAGGATGCAGAGACATTTGTAAACGCATCTTCACCTCAGACACATTTTTCTCAGCTGAATCAGTCACAAAAAGACATGATCGTTGACAGACTTGTTGAAAAGGAACTTTTTACTGAACTTGCAGCAAAAGAAGGCATAGACAAAAAACCTGAATTTAAAAGAAACATGCAGAAGATCAAAGATGAACTTCTTGTCAATATGTGGATGAAAACCCAAATGGACAACGCTGTTGTAAGTGACAGCGAAGCCAAAGCTTTCTACGATAAAAATGTAGATAAATTCAAGCAAAAACCAACAGTACATGCCAGACATATCCTGGTAAAAGACGAGAAAGAGGCACAAGAGATCATTGATGCGCTTAAAGGTTTAAAAGGTGACGCACTAAAAGCGAAGTTCATTGAACTGGCAAAAACCAAATCTACGGGTCCTTCAGGGCCTAAAGGTGGAGACCTGGGTTCATTTAGCAAAGGTCAGATGGTACCGGAGTTCTCTAAAGCAGTATGGGCACTTGACGTAGGTACGATCACAACAAAACCTGTGAAAACACAGTTTGGTTATCATGTGATCTATCTTGAAGACAAAAAAGATGCATCCGCTGTAGCCTATGACCAGGTAAAAGAAAAGATCATTGCTACGCTTAAGCAAAAACAATTTGCAAGCAAGATAGCAGAAGTGGCAAAAGAACTTAAAAGCAAAGCTAAGATCGTAAAACCTGGCTCTGAATCCAATAGCACCAAATAGC
This sequence comes from uncultured Sulfurovum sp., assembly GCA_964469685.1. Lineage (GTDB taxonomy): Bacteria > Campylobacterota > Campylobacteria > Campylobacterales > Sulfurovaceae > Sulfurovum. Next base: position 4,052 of record CAYXZY010000153.1, read on the forward strand.
ATATTGACTTACGCATGCTAGAAAGAGTCATATGAAGAAGATTTTACTCACCCTTGGTCTGACACTGTGTTTCAGTGTCAGCTCCCTCTCTGCTGATGCACTGAAAAACTCTCTCAATAATCTGATGCAGGAAAAA
>CAYXZY010000154.1:0-4180 GCA_964469685.1 uncultured Sulfurovum sp.
TGTTGGTACAGCAACGAAGAATGTCAGGAACGAGAAGATCGTTTTAGCGATGTCAGCCATTCCTGAAGTGTAGAGGTGGTGTCCCCATACCAAATAACCGATACCGGCAATAGATGCTGATGAAAGTGCGATCGCTCTGTATCCAAATACTTCTCTTCTTGAAAAGACCGGGATGATCTCAGACATAATACCAAATGCCGGCAAGATCATAAGATACACTGCCGGGTGAGAGTAGATCCAGAACAGGTGTTCAAACAATACTGGGTCACCACCTTTTGCAGGGTCAAAGATACCGATACCAAAGTATTTTTCTAAAATAGCAAGAATCAACGTAATACCTACAACCGGTGTAGCAAGAAGCTGGATCCATGCCGTTGCATAGATTCCCCATACAAAAAGAGGCATTTTAAAGAATGTCATTCCCGGTGCTCTAAGTCTGTGGATGGTCACTAGAAAGTTAAGACCAGTAAGAATAGACGCCATACCAAGAACAAATGCTGCTACAAGCGTAAAGATAACATTGGTACCTGTAGTCAATGAATATGGTGCATAAAATGTCCAACCTGTATCGGCAAATCCGTTACCTACCCATAGTGAAGATACGGCTATAAGACACCCTAGGATGTAGAGCCAGAATGTGAACCAGTTCAATCTTGGGAACGATACATCTTTCGCCCCGATCATCAATGGCATTACGATATTTCCGAATATCGCCGGAATTCCGGGAACGATAAAGAGGAAGATCATGATCACCCCGTGAAGTGTGAACGCCTGGTTAAAGGTGTCTCCGTCAATGTATTGTGCACCTGGTGCAAAAAGCTCCAAACGCATTAAAAATGCAGTAGATACTGCGATAAAAAAGAAAAAGAACATTACTGCAGCATACATAATACCAATTCTCTTATGGTCTATGGTAAGCATCCACTGCATGAATGTACTTTTTGGATGGCCTATGGCCGTGTGTGTCTCTTCGAAATAAGAATTACTCATTTATTTGTCTCCTTCGTTTTGTTGGTTGTCGTCATTTCTTCTACTCGTACGTATAAGGTAGATCAAGAAACCAAGCATAATTAGCGTCATTACCGCACCAGCTATTTTTTCCCATTTAAAAATGTATGTTTTGGCCTTTGGATCATAGGCAAAACAATAAAGCAGATTTTTTGCTATTGTTGGGCCTACTTTTCCTTCACCTGCTTCGATCAATGCCATCTTGACATCAAATGGAAGTTGCTCGATACCATTGAGGTAACGCGTGATCTTCCCTTCAGGAGAAAGCATGATCAGTGCCGCTGGGTGCACATAGTCTACAACTCCTGCAGGGGAAACCTCTTTTTTAAAAGTAAAACCAACCTTATCGGCCAAAATACCTGAAGAGTTATTTTCACCTACAACAAAATGCCATGCATCGGGTACAAAACTTCTTTGTATCGCATGCATCATAGTTCTTTTCTTTGCTGCTGCAAGTTCATAACTTTCATCTTCTGCAAACCCTATGGTTATCACTTTATAATCAAGGTTTTCTGCCAAATCCAAACGACTTAGCATTTTTGCCATATCGTTAAATTGGGGTGTACATATTCCGGCACACCTATAGTAGTTCAAAGAAATCATGGTTGGTTTCCCGTCCATGAGTTTTTTTAAGGTTACCGATTCACCTTTTTCATTAATGAACTTTAAATCAAGTGGAACTTTCTCACCCAAATGTTCAGTAATGCCAAGTGTACTAGCCTGTATTGATAGGGTCAATAATACAAGCATTAAAATTTTTGTCATTCACACTCCCTGTGGTAATTTTACATATTTCTTAAAAAATAGTACTCTTAGTGTAAAGGATGTCTACTTAAATGACAATGAAAAAATAATTTATAAAGTAAAATATAATTAATATACTTTAAATTTTATGTATTATCTACACAAAAAACAATAAATATTAGTTAACTATAATTTTTAGTAATTTATAAAAAGAAATAAAAATAATGACAGTTATATATTCATGTTTTATCGTTGCTTATATTTATTATAATATGGAGAACTATTTGGTGTATTAAAGTGGAAGAAAGCCCCATTACATCATCATTTCGAAGGAGTGGGGTTTTATTTTTGTAGTCGTATACATGTTGGGATTCCGATGGAATTATGCTTTGCCTTTTGCACTTTGAATGGAATGAATATACTGATAATCTACAGTGATATTTTGCTCTTTTGGTAAATTTTTTGAGAGTCTTTCGATCATCCCCTCAAAATCATCAAAGAGATAATTTGCCATAGATCCTGGAATAGGGTTGATCTCATTAAGCAGTACTTCACCCTCTACCACAAAAAAATCACAGCGAATCAAACTGCCTTTGAAAAGAGGATCATAGATAGTTTTAAAACTTTTTTGGATCTGCTCTTTCAGTGCGTCAGGGATGTCTGCTGACAGTACCTGGGAATCTCTGGAGAAATCCATATATTTTTTCTCAAAATCCAAAAATTCCTCTTTATGGGGCTCTTCTACGATGGAGAGTTCCCATTTATCTGTATAACAGCCTGCCTGATTGTACTCTTTGACACCATCGATGAATTGCTCAACAATCACATCTGTATCGAATTCAAAAGCAACATCTAGCGCATAGTCAAGTTCCGATGCATCTTTTACGATACTGACACCGATACTCGAGCCAAGCCGTACAGGTTTTATGATCACCGGATACGCCATCGATATGCTTCTCTCATCTTTTTGAGTAAGCAGTTCATACGGCACTGTTGGTACGCCAAGACTCTGTGCCAAGAACTTGGTATAAAGCTTGTTGTACGAAAGTACTGAAGCCTCAAGACGTGGTGAAATGAACGGGATATCAAAAAATTCCATCATCGATGCTATCTTCCCGTCTTCACCGTCACGACCATGTATGAGATTTAAAGCCACATCAAATGAGACGGTTTTTGAACCAAATAACCCATCCATAGCAAAAGCACCCTGCTTCAGTGTAAGTTCTTTGGATTTTTTATATTCACCTGATGAAAAGAGCTTAGAATTGATCTTCTCACTGTCGATCAGGTAGAACTTTCTGTCACTGCTGACAAATATATAGGTAAGCGTAGCTTTTTTAAGTACTTTTTTCATGGTAATTGCGGAGACAATACTGATTTCATGTTCAAAACTTGAACCTCCGAATAAGATTGCTATGTTCATTTTACTTCCTTCATTTTACTGGGCTGCGTTACACTCGCGTAGGGTGGGTTTACCCACCATTTTTTATATAAATTTTATTGTCACAGTGGATCAATCCACCCTGCGATCAACCTAACATCTTGGCAAATTCGCCAAAAATGTATGCTGACTCATGTGGTCCGGGGCTTGCTTCAGGATGATGCTGCACCGACATAGTCGGAGAGTCATTGTACTTTAACCCTTCGATAGTGTTGTCAAAAAGGTTTATGTGGGTCACGGTAGCCACCTCTGTAATGGTATCCGGTACATTATAGTTATGGTTTTGCGCAGTGATCTCGACGGTCTGTGTTGCAGTGTTCAGTACAGGGTGGTTACCGCCATGATGTCCAAACTGCAGCTTATAGGTATCATAACCGTGTGCGATAGAGAGTAACTGATGTCCCAGACAGATACCAAAAAGTGGGACTTTGCGTGCAATGAGTTTTTTGATCTTCTCTTGCTCTTCTTTCAGTATCAGCGGATCACCAGGGCCGTTGGACAAAAAGACACCGTCTATCTCTTTTGCATCAAACTTTGCTATGATCTCTTCTGCCGGCATAGCATTGGGCACAACGGTCACTTCCATGCCTGCATGGGTAAGCTCATTGAGAATATTTCTTTTGATACCAAAATCAAGTGCAATGATCTTTTTTGTTGTTTGTGGTCTTTCATAGCTAAATGTTTGGGTAGAAAAACGCGCCTCATGGTGCACATATGCTTCTTTTGTGCTCACTTGCTCGATATAATTCACCTCTTCAATACGAGGCGAACTCTCAAGTACGTCTCTAAGTGCTTCCTGCTCATGTATGTCTGTGGAGGCCACCATCATCATCGTACCTTCTTCACGAAGCATCTTGGTAATGAATCTTGTATCAATATCACAAATACCCAACACACCGTTTTGCTCTAGCAGTGATGCCAGGGATTCTTCAGCCCTGAAGTTCGAATACCGTTCCTGATAGGACCGTACAAGAATGCCTTTACAGA
>CAYXZY010000155.1:0-4180 GCA_964469685.1 uncultured Sulfurovum sp.
TCTTAGATGTCAAGCACTTTTTGCCTTTTTATGCTTTTTTCTTTAAAGTTTTTTTTGGCTTACATTATATATGTATTATTTATATTCTTTGCATTGTTTAAGTCTATACTATTTATAATACACTACACTACTATTTACGAATAAAGAAGATCACATGAAACTATTCTTATTACTCTTATCTGTGTTTTTTATGGTGGCCTGTATGGAGACGCCTAATATTCCCAGTTCAAAAGAAACGATTGCTAAAGAAAAAATACAATATAACAAAACCGAAGCCCAGCAGGCACAAAATGACTACTTAAAGTTACAAAAACAACGCCGAGCTGAATAAAATCTTCTAGAACACCTTATTAACCTTAGATTAATCTGCTCCTATTATACTTGCATAAACTAACTATAAAAGGATTATTATGGCTTTATATGATAGAGATTATACTTCTGCCGATGCTGGGTATGTTCAAGAAGGAGCAAGCGTCGGTTTTATGAAACAAACATATCAACTTTTAGCGGCAAGTATGATTGCAGCTGCTGCAGGTGCATATGTCACTATGCCTTATGCTGAAACAATCATGCAATACAAATGGTTTATTTTTGGTGCGGAACTTTTGGTTCTTTTCTTTGGACTCAGTATGTCTAGAGGGAAACCGGGACTTAACCTTGCTATGCTGTTTATCTTTACCTTTTTAACCGGGGTATCTTTGGTTCCGCTTTTGGCGTCGCTTATTGGTGCAGGTAATGGTGCGGTCATTGGAAATGCATTTTTGATGACATCTGTTCTTTTTGGCGCATTGAGTCTTTTTGCCATTAACAGCAAAACAGATTATGCAAGCTGGGGAAAACCTTTATTCATTACCTTGATCGTAGTTATCATCGCGTCTCTTGTAAACTATTTCTTGCTGCAAAGTCCGATGATGCATATTGTGATTACGGCAGGTATTTTACTGCTCTTTTCATTCTTTACCATTTATGATACGCAGAACATTGCCAATGGTGCTTATGATTCACCTGTAGATGCTGCCGTATCGCTATACCTTGACTTCTTGAATATGTTTACAGCATTACTTCAGCTTCTTGGTATTTTCGGTGGTGATGACTAGCTAAGTATTTGTAGAGGTATCGCCTTTACAAACAATACTTCAAACTCCAAATAATCTAAGGGGTATGCCCTCATAAGTTGTTTGGTTTCTTTATAGGAGAGTTGTTTCTCTCCTCCGCTTACCCCAGATTTTTTTATATATCGGAACATCTCCTGCACTGACGTGAAATGCAGCTTGTATCTTTTCAGTTCAAAATTTGCCTCATAATATTTTTCTATACTTTGCTGTAACGCTTCTACTGTATAAATAGGGGATCTTGCACCTGCTACGGTATGCAAGGTTTTAAACGTATTGGCCGTAAAAATGGCAAAATATGCATGTGATGATTTACCTGCTAATCTAGAGAGTGTAAAATCCAGATCCTTGCTCCATTGCAAGGCTGAAGCAGAAAGCAGTAGGCTTTGTGCGTTACTTTCAAAAAAGAAAGCCTTGGGGGTATTAAAGTCTGCACAAACTTTTTGCACATGGGTGTCATCGGGGTGTATCTGCAGCATTTGAGAAGAAGAATCCAAAGCCAAAAAGTGGGAAACATGGATATTTTTCTTCTGCATATACTTATACACTGCACCTGAACCACAACCGATGTCAATCACACTAGCATAACTTTTATGAGGAAGCATCGCTACAAGACTTTCTGCTACTTCATCCTGTATTACGTTATGGGTATTGTAGGAGTGTGCATATCTTGAAAACTCTTTTACTGCTGCTGTATGCTTCACATTCACTCCACTTCATCACTGTTTCAAAGTTATTTGGGTATAATCGCGAAAATTATACCCAAATTATACAAAGAGGCATAGATGACATCAACACTTTTAATCGTACAAATTGTACTTGCGATTGCAATTACCATCGTTGTACTTCTCCAAAAAAGCTCAAGCATCGGTCTTGGTGCATATAGCGGAAGTAACGAATCAGTATTTGGGGCAAAAGGGCCTACCGGATTTCTTGCGAAACTTACATTTACATTGGCCTTTCTTTTCATTGTAAATACTTTAACACTTGGTTATCTTTATACCACTGAAAACTCTGCATCAGTGACAGACAAAATTGTGCCTGAGAACAATGCAGTTGTTCCAAGCGCGCCCGTGCAGAACAATACACAACCCGCAGCACCTGCTGCACCAAAGGCCGACTAAGACCTTCCTCCTGCAAAGAAGGATCTCCTTCTTCGCATACTTTCTCCAAAACGCACACTCAATACTTAACAAGGTAAAAAAGGGTAAAATCTGCCTAATATCTTAGTAAGGAAATCGCATGACTGATGAAATTTTTGAACAAACTGCAAGTAATATGGATAAAAGTATAGAGGCGCTAAAAAGGGACTTTTCTACTCTTAGAACAGGGAAAGTCACTACAGGGATCATAGACAATATCAAAGTAGATTATTATGGCACAATGACTGCACTTAACCAAGTGGGGAACGTGATCGCTACTGATGCAACAACGATCAGTATCACTCCATGGGAGAAAACACTGCTTCCAGTGATAGAAAAAGCGATACAGGAAGCAAATATTGGCGTGAACCCCAACAATGACGGTGATTTCATCAAACTCTTTTTCCCGCCAATGACATCTGAACAAAGACAGGAGATCGTCAAGCAGGCCAAAGGGATGGTAGAAAATGCAAAAATTGCCATAAGGAATGTGCGCAAAGAGGGTAATGACAAGATAAAAAAACTTGAAAAGGACAAAGAGATCAGTGAAGATGAGTCCAAAAAAGCCCAAGAGCACATTCAAAAAATAACAGATGAGCACATTGCAAAAGTAGATGAGACTTTCAAAACCAAAGAAGCTGATATCCTTAAGGTATAAAATGAATATAGAGCAGGTTTATAAAGATGCAAATGCACTTTTAGATGGACATTTTCTCCTGGCTAGCGGTAACCATTCCGCACGCTATTTGCAAAGTGCCAAAGTACTGGAACATCCCCGTAAAGCAGCCTTGCTTACAGATGCGCTTGCCCGTATGATACGTGACGCAGGCATAGAGGCAGATACCGTCTGTGCCCCTGCACTAGGTGGAGTACTGGCTGGTTATGAACTTGCGCGTTCACTTGATGTCCGTTCGATCTTCGTAGAAAAAGACGGCAAAGGCGGCATGGTTCTTCGTCGCGGATTTGAGATCACAGAAGGGGAAAAGGTCATTATCTGTGAAGACATCATTACTACGGGTGGATCAGCACTCAAAGCAGCTCAGGCCATAGAAGCGCTGGGCGGAGAGGTCGTTGCCTTTGCATCACTGGCGAATAGAGGGTTTTGTAAGCGTGTAGGAGGGAACGACACAGCAAAAGCTGAATGTGCTTTACCCGAAGAGATTCCTCTTTTTGCACTTGATGATTTTACTTTCGAAATGTATGCCCCTGAAGATTGCCCGCTTTGTAAAGAGGGAAAATCTGAAGCTATCAAGCCGGGGAGTAAAAGCTAAAACCTATACTTCTTAGCTTACTCTCCAGACCACGGCACATAGCTCTACGTCTATGTCTGTTTTTCGTGGTTTAACTTTAAAAGTCTCTATGGTGCAATTGTCTATATTGTACTTCTCATTCAACGCATCAATACTGTCTTCCAATGCATACTCCAATGCTTCAATGTCATCTTGTATCTTGGCCACCCTCTCTTCTGCACGGCTCATATCGCCACGTTCTTTGAGGATACTGCTTCCTTTTTTGAAAGCCCTGCCTATTTTTGTAGGGCTTGTCTTTCCAAAAAGTGCTCCCAGTACGGCTATCCCTGTTTCTATCATGGAAGATGTAGAGTCTGCAGATTCTTTTTCTACACGTTCTTTGGCACGAGAGAGTCGGTCAAGCAGGGTTTTCTCTTTTTTGGAAAAACGCTCTTGCAGTTTCTCGATCTCGATCTCTTTTTTATCATTCAGGATATCTTGCAGCCTTACTTTGAATTCACTTTCTGTTTCATTGACCCTTGACTCTAACTTGGGAGAAGCACAGCGAAAAAGTTCCAGGTACTCGCTTCTATAGAGTGATTCCTTGAGTTCACGGATGGCTTTTTTGAGCCCTTTGTCCTCAAGCACTATTTTGGGCAATGGCTGAAATTTTGCATCATGAGGTGCCGTTTGCGGA
>CAYXZY010000156.1:0-4173 GCA_964469685.1 uncultured Sulfurovum sp.
AAAGATGAGTGCAAATAATCATAAAGATGATTGATTTGAGATTATGCGAACATTTCTCTCATAACACCACTGAACCACTCTCTAGTAGCTTTAGCAGTACCTTTGGATCTGAACTTTCCATTTCCGTCTTTTGGCTTAGGCACATTTCCTTTACCTTTAAGTTTACCACTTTCGTGAGCAGAGAATGTATGTGTTACCATGATCGCTTCTTCAGGTTTACCGCCTACCATTGAGAAACAAACGTTTGCCGCTTTGGCAGGAAGCCCTTCTTTCGGATCTGCAACTTTACCGTTAAGCTGTGCAACGATCTGACCGGCAGCTCTGTGTGCACCCCAGATGGCTGTTTGACCACTTGGTGGGATAGCATGAGTAACTGCATCTCCAATCACATAGATGCTATCATCTGTTTTAGATCTGAAGCTGTATCCGTCCATTGCAGCATAACCGGCAGCATTGTGGTCAATGCCTGCCATAGCAATCACCGGTGAACATTTATTGATCGGCATCAAGTTACATACTTCATATTTTTCTGTTTTCGTTACACCTTCTTCATCATCTTCATTTGCAAATTCAGTGTACGTGATTGTCTTAGCTGCAGGATCAATATCAGTTACTTCAGTTAGACCTTTGTATTCAATGTAGTCTGCAAATAGATCATTCCATGATTCTTTAAATGCTTTACCTTTGGCAAACTTACCGTTACGTGTGTCAAGTACAATGACTTTACCTTTAATACCTTCGTTTTTAAGGTAATTGGCGATCATCGCTGTTCGCTCATACGGTGCCGGAGGACATCTGTATTTTCCTTTTACTGGAGGAATGATGAATACATTACCATCGTCCATATTGTCAAGTTGTCTCTTCAGCGCAATATGCTCATTACCCGGCATAAGAGCTGCTGGACAGGCGGCTGCTACTGCTGCTGTTTTTTTAGCATCCCATTTTGGGAATTGTTTTGCATAGTCATAATCAATACCCGGAGACAATACAAGAATATCGTACCCTACTGTACCGGCTGTTGACGTGGTGACTGTTTTTGCCGCTCTGTCGATGGAAACCACTTCAGAATTAATAAACTCATAGTCATATTTTGTAGCTGGTTGTGCATAATCGCCCACGAACATACTAAGACTCATATTGTCAAGTCCGCCAAGCAGCCCGTTTGATAATGGACATGCCATGTGCATTGCTCTTTTTTCTATCACAGTTACATCAATGTTCTTATCAGCTTTTCTGAGTGCTTTCGCTATTGTCAGTCCACCAAAACCTGCACCGATCACCACTACTGATTTCCCAGTTGTTTTGTTGGATGCTTTTTCACTTGCTGCTGCCATACTTGGTAAAGCTGCCGCTGCTGCTGCTACGCCTGCTAGTTTGAATGTGTCTCTTCTATTCATTGCCATAATGTCTCCTAGTTTTGTTATATTGTTAATCTCTTTACATAATATAAAGTAATCAAATTATGACCTATAAAATGAATTTTTATACAATTTAGCTGAAGTTACATATAAAAAAAACTGAAGATGTATCGAAAAGATACAAGGGTAAAAAAAGAGATTTGACTTGGTTATGTTTAACATAATGTATGGTAAAAAAACCATACATTATTTTTGCCTTATGCCTGGATGAGTTCCGCAGAATAATCTTTTAGCGGCACCACTTTTGCTTCTGTTTTGACAAGTTTTTTGGCACCTCTTCTGCCGTACTCGGCTTTAAGGTCCTGCTTAAATGCATCGAAGAACTCCTGGAAAGTATTCGGACCGAGTACTGCGACCGCCCAGATATTATCATCAGTATCTACTTCCAGTACAATAGATGCCAACCCTTGTTTGGCAGGCCCTCCTAACACTTTTCCACCCTGCTTTGGATCATAGGCCGCAAGGTGTGAGGAACATACAAAGACCCCTGGCTTTTCATATGCAAGTGTTTTTCCTGTAGTTGGTACATACTGGAACATGCTCATTGCTTTTTGGGGGTGCGTAAGCTGATGGGCACAGATAGCAGAGTATGCTACGATTGTGTTTTGTGCTCCAACACCGCTCTTAAAGACATACTCTGTGCCGTCTTCAGCCTTAAGCTTCACATCTTTGGCTGTAGGCTCTGGAAGATCAACCATGATCGCCGGAGTAGCCGCATGCGGATACATAAAGAGATAATTTTCCTCTTTGACCAATTTGCTTGCTTTTAGTGCATTGCCTTCTGCATCTTTTAACTGTACTTTTTCAAACGTCTGAAAAAGACTTCCATCCTCAGCATATAGTTTTTGTGTGATGAGTGATGGCGATACAGCAACTGCTGCAGCTCCTGCTGCTGAAAGACGTAAAAAATTTCTTCTTTCCATAATCATTTCCTTTTGAATCAATTTAGATAATCAAATATTACAAGATAATTGATTAATGTCAAGGATTATATACAATAAAATAGGCATGATTGCATCTAATGTGCGATTAAGAGACATTATTGTACCATACCTCTTCCAAAATTCCTGCTCATTTTTGGACGGTATATATATTATAGTATAATTTCCGCATTTATATGGGCTATTAAACCAAAAGGAAACAATATGACATGTTATGAAACACTTTTTGTAGTGAAACCTACACTAACAGAAGAAGAGATAGCTGCACAGATCACGAAAGTAAAAGATATCTTGGCTAAAGAAGGTGCTGAACTACTCGGTACAGATACTATGGGTATGAGAAAACTTGCTTATCCGGTACAAAAAAATGACAGAGGGTACTATACCGTTCTATTCTACAAAGCAGAAGGAACACTGATCAACGAGCTGGAAAGAAACCTTAAGATCAATGAAGATGTAATTAAGTTCTTAACTGTAAAATACTCTAATACAAAAGAAATGGCACAGTTTAACAAACTTGTTGATGCTGCCAACAAAGCTGAATCAGCAGAAGCGTAATCCAACCATTACAGGAGCAACCTAATGTACAACAAGATTATTTTAGCAGGGAACCTAACAAGAGATATTGAGGTAAGATATACACAAAGCGGCAGTGCCATTGGCAATACCGCCATAGCCACAAGCCGCAAATTCAAATCTCAAACGGGTGAACAGAAAGAAGAAGTACTCTTTGTTGACATTACCTTTTTTGGCAGGACGGCAGAGATCGCCAACCAATACCTGCGTAAAGGCAGTAAAGTCTTGGTAGACGGAAGGCTCAAACTTGACCAGTGGACTGCACAAGATGGCAGCAAACGCTCCAAGCATTCCGTTACAGTCGAGACCCTTCAAATGCTAGGCAGCAAAGATGACGCACAAGGTGGCGGCTATAATGCGCCTGTCGCCGGTGACACCTATGCACAACCCTCAGCGTATGAAGCACCCGCCTCACAGCAAGCTTCTCCACAGCAAAAAGAAGCTTCCAATATCCCCGAAATAGATATCAACGAGGATGAAATACCTTTCTAGTCGATACCTCCTTTTTAATAGCGCTTTATTAATACTAGATTAATATTCGCATGTTATAGTATAAATGTCTTGAATGATAAACTATAAAAAAGGAGTATCGACTATGCAATCAAAAATTATATTTGTTGTATTGTTCATGCTCACTTTTACCGTAGTGCATGACACTGTCATCAATATCATACATAACGATGAACATGTATCATCTGCACACTATGTGCATGAAAACGTACAATCCCAGGAATGCGACAGCATGGATGAACTCCATGATATGTTTCACTTTGTCGCTTTGGTGGATACCTGTAAACACAGTTTCATACCACTACACACAGCACAAGTACCCTCTTTTTATACACTCCTTTTTACACCTCCCTATAAAGATCCTACCTACAAACCACCAATAGCTTAACCTTTTTCTATTCACAAATTTACATCATTTATATGAAAAAGGATCATTAATGAAAGCTTTATTATATATGCTGGTGCTTTCACTCATAAGTACCGCAAACACGCAATTGGAAGTAGACCGTTCGACACCGCTTCATAGCTACAACCATAAACCATCCATCAAACTCAAAAAACAAAGAGTGATGAGATCGTTAGCCAGGATCAACAAAAACGAAGCGATACACATTGCTGTATCGCACTGTCGTGAAGATGTAGTGTCTTCTGTACTCACCAACGTCAGACAGCTTCTTTTTTATCGCATCTATACGCAAAACTGCAGGATTGAAATCAACGCACTCGAT
>CAYXZY010000157.1:0-4171 GCA_964469685.1 uncultured Sulfurovum sp.
TTAATCATTTCATGACTTTTTTATATTCAAATTATCTACAGTCAAACAAGTAGCCCAAAAAAAGTAATAGAAGTTTTAAATAGTGAAGTTCACACGTAACCTTCATTGACTAAGGATACTGCCACACAAAAGACAGCCAAGTAGAATTAGGTGCAACGATAAGCCGGGTTTTGTCGTGGGTAGTTATTTATCTAGGCGTATGGTTGCCCACACGCTCAAGCGAAGTATGTATGCTGATCTAACAGCGTGCAAAGCTTGTACCATATACTTCTTGCTGCGGGAAGGGTTTACCTAGCTGGGTATGTTACCACACCCACTGGTGGGCTCTTACCCCACCGTTTCACCTTTTACCATACCATGTATGGTTTTCGTACTCTCTGTTGCACTTGCCCTCAGATTACTCTGGCCATCCGTTAGATGGAGCCCTGCTTTGCATGCAGCCCGGACTTTCCTCTCGTGACACAAGGTCACCAGCAACTACCTGTTGCACCTAAGGCATATTATAGCATATTAAAAGATCGATAATCCCGTTTTAGACGTAAATTTTTCCAGTGCAAGTGTCCCTACATGCGAATTGCCAAAGGCGTTCAATGCAGGCGACCATACCGCAATGGACATTTTTCCAGGAACAATAGCCACTATACCGCCGCCCACACCACTTTTGGCGGGTAGCCCCACATGAAAAGCAAACTCCCCACTGGCATCATAATGACCACATGTAAGCATCACTGCATTTACACGTTTTGCTTTATTGCGACTAATGAATTCTTTTCCTGACAAAGGATCCTTCCCACCAAATGCCAAAAAAAGCATCGCACGTGAAAGCTCCTCCGTACTCATCGTGATAGCGCAATGTTTAAAATAGGTCATCACCGTCTTGAGTACATCATTGTCAAAATTTCCAAAACTCTTCATGAGACGGGCAAGTGCCAAATTTCTATCGCCATGCTCCATCTCTGAGTTGGCAACCTCGGAATCGAAAGAGAGCACAGGATTGTTAGAAATTTCACGTATGAAATGCATGATCACCTCAAGTGTTTTATACTCATCTTTATAGTGACTGATCAGTGAATCGGTCACAACAATAGCCCCCGCATTGATGAATGGATTACGCGGTATGCCGTTTTCATACTCTAGTTGTACCAAAGAATTAAAGGCATTTCCTGATGGTTCAACACCGACACGCTTATAAAGCTTTTTAGAGTAAATATCTAGTGCCAATGTAAACGTAAAGACCTTGGAGATGCTCTGTATGGAAAAGGGCTTTGTATTCTCCCCTACAGAATAGGTACTGCCATCTTCCAATGTAATGGTCATGGCGAACTGCCCCTTGTGCACTGCAGCCAATGCAGGGATATAATCGGCTACTTTACCGTGCGACAATTCCGGCTGGATTTCATCATAGATCTCATTCAGTATTTTTTGATAGTTCATGCCTGGTCTTTTTAAGGCAATTATACTCTAAATTATAAGAAAAATTGGAAGGGGAGACGAGCAACGATGCAGAGTAAGTACTCTGCATACCTAAAGTAACATTAATTACTTAGAAAGGACTTCTTTTACTGCTTTGCCTATCTCAGCTGGAGAGACTACTACTTTTACACCCACTGCTTCAAGTGCTGCCATCTTCTCTGCTGCCGTACCGGCTGAACCGGACACGATTGCGCCTGCATGACCCATTGTCTTACCTTTAGGTGCTGTCTGACCGGCAATGAAAGCAACAACCGGCTTGGTAACTTGCTCTTTAATGAGTTTTGCTGCCTGGATCTCAAGATCCCCGCCGATCTCACCGATCATTACGATACATTCTGTATCCGGATCAGCCTCAAACATCGGTAAAAGCTGGTTGTATGAAAGACCGATGATCGGATCCCCGCCGATACCAACAGCCGTAGAGATTCCATACCCTGCCTGAACCACCTGGTTCGTGCCTTCATACGTCAATGTACCGGACTTGGAGATCAAACCTACTTTTCCTTTTTTGAAGATCATGCCGGGCATGATACCGATCTTACATTCTTCTGCAGTAATGATACCTGGACAGTTTGGCCCCAGTGTTTTCATACCATGTTTGGTTGCATAGGCTTTGGCCATCTGCATATCTTTTACCGGTGCACCTTCAGTGATGATTACCGCAAGCTCTATGCCTGCTTCAGCGGCTTCCATGACCGCATCACCTACAAATGCAGGCGGTACAAATATCATAGAGACTGTTGCCCCTGTCGTTTTGACCGCATCAGCAACCGTATTAAATACGGGCTGTCCCAAATGTTCTTGACCACCTTTATTTGGTGTCACACCACCTACAATTTTTGTCCCGTATGCAAGACACTGCTCAGCATGAAAAGTACCCTCTTTCCCTGTAAATCCTTGAACGATTACTTTTGTATCTTTATTTACCAAAATTGACATTTATATCTCTCCTTTTGCTGCTGCTACTGCTTTTGCTGCACCGTCACCAAGATCATTACCCACGATCAAGTTAGCAATGTTTGCATTTTTAAGTATCTCTGATGCTTCCGGTGCATTTGTTCCATCCAGACGTACAATAACCGGTACATTGACATCAGTTAATTTCGTTGCCTCAATAATACCGTTTGCAATACGGTCACAACGTACTATCCCACCAAAGATATTGACAAAAATCGCTTTGACATTCGGGTTTTTGAGAATGATCTCAAACCCTTTTGCAACGGTCTCAGCGTTCGCAGAACCACCAACATCAAGGAAATTAGCAGGCGTACCACCCATGTAGTTGATCGTATCCATGGTACCCATGGCAAGACCTGCACCATTGACCATACAGCCTATCTCGCCGTCAAGAGCCACATACGAAAGTCCGTACTTCGCAGCTTCTACTTCATCAGGGTCTTCCTCGCTCAAATCTCTCATTCTTGCTATATCAGGATTTCTCTTAAGTGCAGAGTTGTCAAATCCCATTTTCCCGTCCAATGCCAAGAATTCGCCAGATCCGGTTCTTACAAGCGGATTGATCTCGATCATCTCTGCATCTTTATCCATATACAGCTTATACAGCTTTTGCGCAAAAGAAATAATATTTTTTTGCTCATCCTTATCTGTAATACCTAATCCGAATGCAAGTTCTCTACCATGAAAACCTTGAAAACCAATGGTAGGATCAACAGGTACCACCACAATCTTCTCAGGGCTTTCTTCAGCAACTTTTTCAATCTCCATGCCCCCTTCAGTTGATGCCATGATAATAGGCATTTCCGCTTTTCTGTCAAGCACAACTGAAAGATAGAACTCATCTTGAATATCAGCACCGTCTTCAATATACAGTTTCTGTACCAATTTACCCTCTGGACCGGTCTGGTGCGTCACCAAAGTCATACCAAGTATCTCTTTGGCAAGCTCTTCAACTTCTTCTATAGATTTCGCAAGTTTTACACCACCGCCCAAACCACGGCCACCGGCATGGATTTGAGCTTTTACCACCCATACAGGTCCGCCCAATGTCTCTGCAGCCATCACTGCTTCGTTTACGCTTTGCGCCATAATACCTTTTGGTGTTGGCACCCCATATTGAGCAAAAATCTGTTTTGCTTGATATTCATGTACATTCACGTCGTACTCCTTTATAATAATTCCGTAATTATACAGTTTTTATGGATAAAATATGATTAATTACAGGGCTTTTGAGTGGTGTTCTTGTAGAGGTGCTGTGTATCTACACAGCGCTTTAAAGGATTTACTGCAATTATGCTTTAGGAGTGATCATCTCTTCAGGTTTAACGTACTTGTCAAACTCTTCTTCAGTCATAAAGCCAAGTGCAACGGCTTCCTCTTTTAGGGTTGTACCGTTTTGATGGGCTGTCTTAGCGATCTTGGCAGCATTTTCATAGCCGATATGCGGATTGAGGGCGGTCACAAGCATCAGTGAGTCATTGAGGAACTTGTCTATGTTGTCCCTGATCGGCTCGATACCTACGGCACAATTGATATCAAATGAACGCATAGAGTCTGCAAGCAGTCTGATGGACTGTAAAATATTGTAAGCAATGACAGGTTTAAAGACATTAAGCTCAAAGTTTCCTTGGGACGCGGCAACACCTACAGCCGTATCGTTACCCATTACCTGCACTGCCACCATGGTCATCGCTTCAGCCTGTGTAGGATTGACCTTTCCTGGCATAATGGAAGATCCCGG
>CAYXZY010000158.1:0-4089 GCA_964469685.1 uncultured Sulfurovum sp.
CGTGCTTTTTAGCTTGACATAAGAATATCTTGTGCTATAATAACTGCATCTTAAACTCAAAAGGAAGAAGAATGACAAAAGCAGATTTTGTAGAATTGGTACAAAAAAATGGCGAATATGAAAGCAAAGCAGCAGCAGAGAAGGCTGTAAAAGCATTTATTGCTTCTGTAACGGAAGCATTGGTAAACAAAGAGACTGTATCTCTAGTAGGTTTTGGAACATTCTCTACAGTAGATGTAGCAGAAAAATCTGGTAAAGTACCAGGAACTGACAAAACATATACAAAAGCAGCACACACTGCACCTAAATTCAAAATAGGTAAAACACTTAAAGACGCTGTTGCCGGAAACTAAGTTTACCTTCCTTTCTGCTACCTTCGGGTAGCAGAATTTCTCTATATGCATATCTCCCCTTATCAAACACATCATAACCTTTACTAAGCTATACTTTCTTGCATAGAAGGATACACATGGAATTACAAGATACACTTTGCCTTGGCGTTGCAGGCAATTTTGCACATCATTTGGAACAAGCAGGCGAGCTTAAAGACTTTGAAGATGTTATCACGGAAGAAATACATGCCCCAAAAGGTATATTCCCCTTTTATCTTCCGGGTTCTGAGAGTTTTTTAGGGCTTTACTCCCTGGGTACCGAGCAGCTCGAGCTGCCGACCTATGAGGCTAATGCACAAGTAGAACCTGAGATCGCAGTACTTTTTGAAGTGATCTATGACAACAACATGCGTATTGTAGACTTGGAAGCACTCAAATTTACCACATTTAACGACTGTACCATTCGTAAAGAAGGTGCGAAAAAAATCTCCGAGAAAAAGTCTTGGGGGAAAAACTCAAAAGGTATTGCGAAAGACTGGATAGAGATTGATACCTTTGCAGAAGGCGGCATTATGGACAATTACCATTTATGTTCATTTGTGAAGCGTGACGGTGTCATGCATCCTTATGGTGTTGATGCACCCTTATTGGGGTATTCATATTTTTATGCAAAGTTGAAACATTGGCTCATTGACAAAATGAATACCCAGAAGGACTTTGGCCCACTTGAAAATATAGCTGAGCACATTAAGGCATGTCAGTATCCCTCACAGGTATTGGTCAGTATAGGTGCTACGGCCTATGCTGAGTTTGGAAAGAAAAACTACCTGAGAGCCGGAGATGAGGTCTATGTGATCGCGTATGATAAAAGAAAAGATGATGCAGGGCTGACTGCATCACCCAGCAAGCTTATCTTGCATCAAACTGTATATTGATCAATGTAGGTTTTTTTTCAGATCTTCTACAAACTCTGTGATATCATCGTACAGTGCCTGAAGGTCTTCTTCATGTTCCACTTCATCAGCCAGGATCTGAGAAACAATGTCATACGTGACAATATCTTTATCTTTGGTCATTTCAGCCAGACCGGAGTAGATAGATATAGCACATTGTTCCCCTTTAATAGAATCTTCCAATATACTTACCACGTCAAAGTCTGTCGGTTCTTCATATCCGCAGTTTGTATGCGTGTACCAGTCTTTTGGATTGAGTAAAGGGGTGCCTCCCAATTGCAGGATACGGTCTGCAACCATATTGGCATGCCTCAGTTCATCACCGGCATGCTGCTCAAGTTCTGCGATCGCTGCATCTTTCATGATGCCTTTGACCACCTTTCCTTCAATGAAGTACTGGTAGTAGGCCAACCATTCATCAGCATATGCTTTGTTGAGTGCTGTGATGATGTCGTCGATATTTATACCTTTAATGATTGAATTTCCTCTGCGTGCCATAAATACTCCTTTCTTTTATAAGGATAATAATTATCCTTTGTTTATTGTAGCCTTTCTATTCTTAAGGGAAAATAGTCGTATGTCGAGTAAAAAAGCATTCTATTTAGTATAAAGCAGGATAGTTAATGAAAAGCATATATGGGTCTGACCCATATAGCAAAAGAGGTGGGGAAGATAAAGAAGATCAGCTTTTAAACCAAGACTTCACCCTGTCAAATGCACCTTCAAAAGCACTTTTATGCGGGCGACTTTCAAGCCCATAGCTCTCTTGTAGTTTTTCAAGAAGTTCTTTTTGCTCATCATTTACTTTGCTGGGAAGAATCATTTTGACCTGGGCAATGAGGCGACCCTTGCGTCCGGAATGCACATCAACCACCCCTTCATTTGGGAAGACATATTGTTCTTTGTCGGTTGTGCCTTTTTTAAGTTCAAGGTCAATTTCACCATCCAATGTTGGGATCGATATGGTTTCACCCAGGATAGACTGCGTAAAAAAGACCGGTACTTCTATGTAGATATCAGGTCCGTTACGTACAAAGTTCTCATCTTCTTTGACCGCAAATGTGATGTAGAGGTCTCCGCGGGCATTGCCTCTTCCTTCGTTCCCGTAACCTTGTGCTTTTAAACGATTTCCCGAGTCAACACCGCCAGGTATGGTAACGGTTACGGTATCTTCTTCTACGTGATAGCCTTTACCTGAACAGCTGCCGCATGGCTCTTTGATGGTAGTGCCTTGGCCTTGACATTTTGGACAGGTTTGTGCAAATTGCATTGGCCCCTGGCGCATGAGTACCTGCCCTTGTCCGCCACAGTAATCACAGGTTTCTACTTTTCCGCCCTGCGCACCGGTACCGTCACAGTCTTCACATGACGTTTTGTATGTCATGTCAATATCTTTTTTGCACCCAAATACGGCTTCATGGAATTCCAGTTGTACCTCTATCTCAAAATCCAGTGGATATTTCTGGTTCGGGTCTCTTCGGCTTTGACCAAAACCGCCAAAGCCGCCACTTCCGCCAAACATGGAATTGAAGATATCCATAATGTCATCCATGTTCGTGCTGCCAAAGCCACCGCCCATGCCTTGACCTTCAAGTCCGGATTTACCGTAACGGTCATAGATACTTCTTTTCTCTTCATCTGAAAGCACCTGATAGGCTTCGTTGACCAACTTGAACTTTTCTTCCGCTTCTTTGTCATCAGGGTTTCTGTCAGGGTGGAATTTCATCGCAAGTTTTCTGTACGATTTTTTAAGTTCGGCGCCTGAGCAGTCACGACTGACTTCAAGCACCTCATAGTAATCTAATTCTGCCATGTACTTCTCCGATAATTAAGAAAATATTTTTTAGAAGAAACAGTCGATTCATCGACCACTTCGTTTTATTTTGGCGAATTCTACCATAATTTAGTTATAATCACAAAAAGAGATTTTAAAGGGTAATGATGCTTGTACATATTGTAATGTTTAAGTTTAAAGAAGAGAACAAAAATGCCAATATCATTCAGGCCAAACAGATGCTTGAAAACCTTATGGGCGCAGTACCGAGTTTAAGAAGTATGGATGTGGGTGTAAACATGATACCCTCAGATCGGGCTATGGATTTGAGCATCATTGCAGTTTTTGAGGGCAAAGAAGGACTGGATGCCTATGATGTACACCCAGAGCACCAAAAAGCAGTAGCCTTTATCAAATCTGTGGTTGAGTATTCTAAAGCAACAGATTATACAAGAGAGTAGATGAAACACTATAAGATTGAAGCATTTGAGAATTTGGTGGATGCTTTTCAGTCATTGCCTTCTGTGGGCAAAAAGTCTGCAATTCGCCTGGCATACCATGCCGTGATGGAAGACGGCTTTGCAGCCATGAAGCTAGCCCATGCACTTGAAACAGGGGTCAATACTATTCAGAAGTGCACAAAATGTCATAATATGAGTGAAGATGAACTCTGCAGTATCTGTTCCGATCCTTACCGTGATATTACAAAACTGTGCATCGTGCAGTCCGCAAAAGATATTTTGACGATTGAAGAGAGCGGTCAGTTCAAGGGTGTCTACTATGTGGTCTCCGAAGTAAGAGACTTGGACGAGTCACATCTTTTTTATGCCGTTGATGGGGTAGATGAGATCATCTTCGCCTTTCCGCCAAGTATAGCCACAGATACCATGATACTTTATATTGAGGACAAACTGAAAGGTTTAGACATCCATTTCACCAAGATCGCACAAGGTGTCCCTACCGGTGTAGAACTGGAAAACATAGACATCATGTCACTCTCACGCGCCCTTGAAGCGAGAGTGAAGATATA
>CAYXZY010000159.1:0-4066 GCA_964469685.1 uncultured Sulfurovum sp.
GGCTACAACCTATTCTATGGCTGAACTTGAAAAGACAGATCTGAAGATAGGGTTTATTGCACTCACGGACTGTGCACCTATAGTCATTGCGCAAGAAAAAGGTTTCTTTAAGAAGTATGGACTGAATGTACATGTCATCAAAGAAGGAGGCGGTTGGCCTGGTATCCAACAGAAGGTGATCTCCGGAGAGTATGATTTTTCTCATGCCTTGGCAGGTATGCCTATTGCAGCGACCATAGGTATCAATGGTAATGCCCACCTCCAGGCACTCTTGTCATTGGACTTTAACGGTAATGCCATTACATTTGGAAACAACATCATTAAAAAGATGGAAAAGTACGGACTGGACAAAACCAAAAGACCAGTAGGTGCAGAAAGTCTCAAAAAGTATATTGATGAAAAACACAAAGAAGAAGGTGACAAATATCAGCCTTTGAACTTCGGTATGGTTCACCCGGTTTCCACGCATAACTATGAGCTACGTTATTGGATGGCATCTGCAGGTATCAAACCTGACACAGACTGTACGATCAAACCATTCCCACCGCCAACTATGCCTTCAAACCTGATAGCAGGTAACATTGAAGGATACTGTGTAGGTGAGCCATGGAACTCAAGAATCGTTCTTAAAGGAAAAGGTTCTGCACTCGTAACCAACTATGACATCTGGAACAACAACCCGGAAAAAGTACTTCAGGCACGTGCTGATTTTGTCAAAAAGAACCCTGAGACCACAAAAGCAGTGATGAAAGCCATCATTGAAGCACAAATGTGGCTGGATGCATCCTGGGAAAACAGAGAAGAAGCCATAGGTTTCCTTGCTAAAAAGAACTATGTAAAAGCACCGAAATCTGTACTTAGAAAATCTATGAGCGGTACATTCTTATACAATAAAGGTGTAGACAGTAAAAACCCTATGTTTAATGTCTTTGCCAACTATTATGCCGCATATCCTTACTATTCGCACGGAATGTGGTTTATCACACAGATGTACAGATGGGGACAGATCAGCAAACCTATAGATATGAAAAAGACCATTGAATCTGTTTACAGACCTGACCTTTTTGCCGAAGTGGCCAAAGAAGTAGGCTATACGCTTCCTCCGTCTGCATGGAAAAAAGATGGTGTGGACGAATATAACAAATTTATCGATGGCAGAGTATGGGATCCTAACAAGGCAGTAGACTACATCTACGGATTTGATGTGGTCAACTCCAAGGTAAGCAAAGAAGATCTGCTTAAAGAGAACAACTGGACAGTTGAGACCAAACAACCCGAATATGTATGTCCTTATGGACCTGCAGGATGTGCAGACCCTAAGTTTGTCACCAAGAAATAAACCCTAAATACAAAGCATCATGCTTTGTATTTACAAGTGCCTGAAGGTATGCCCTCTTTATACTGATTGTGATACATTTTACATAACTTCAGGCACCTGTAAATACAACATGTTAACCCTTAAGTATCCTGCCATGCATGTCCTGCCAAATGATAAAGGCAAGAACTATGTCAAGGCTTAAGTGGATATTTAAGGGTTCACATTAAAGGAGAATAAATGAACAATGAACTTGTAAAAAAAATTGTGTTGCCATTTTTGGTTTTTATCGCTATATTAGGCGTATGGCAGGGTATAGCGGCTGTGGTGGAAGACTTTCCAACCCCTGCTACGACATATGTGTCTGCTTTTGGAGGCATCAATGCTGACGGAGATGAAGTGACAGGTGTCTTATCGGATCCTTTTTATATAGAAAATCAAGATGATAAAGGGATATTTTGGCAAATCCTGGCATCTCTTCAACGTGTATTCGGTGGGTTTGCCTTGGCACTCATAGTTGGGATTCCCCTTGGTTTACTTATCGGTATGAGTAAAAATGCCGAATATGCATTTGACCCTTTCATTCAGATATTTAAACCGGTATCGCCTCTGGCATGGCTGCCCCTATTGTTGTTTATCTTTCAAGATATCAATATGACAGCCATTTCAACCATCTTTATCACATCGATCTGGCCGATCATCATAAACACGGCTCTAGGTGTAAGATCGGTCAGTGAAGACTATATGAACGTTGCCAAGGTCTTGCAGTTTACCCCTTTGGAAAAGGTAGTGCAGATCATTCTGCCTGTAGCTGTACCTTTTATCTTTACAGGTATGCGACTGTCACTGGGTATCGCTTGGCTCGTTATCGTCGCAGCAGAAATGTTGACCGGAGGTATCGGTATAGGTTTCTGGATATGGGATGAGTATAACAATCTTGCCTATGCGAATATCATTATAGGTATTATTGTGGTAGGTGTTGTAGGGTTTATTTTGGATTTGATCATGGGTAAAATAGCAAATTTCTTTGACTATAGAAATAAAGGTAGAGCATAATGAGTGAGTTTTTAAGTTTAAAAAGTATAGAAAAAAGTTTTCCAATCCCAGGGAAAGATCCGTACGTAGCCGTAACCGATGTCAATCTTGAGATCAAAAAAAATGAGATCATTTCCATCATCGGACACAGTGGCTGTGGTAAATCTACCCTGCTCAACATGATCTCGGGTCTGGATGCACAAACCAAAGGCTCCATTGTACTGAATGGACATGAGATCAAAGGCCCCGGCCCTGACAGAGCGGTAGTGTTTCAAAACCATTCCTTGCTCCCCTGGCTTACTGTGTACGGAAATATTGAGATGGCAGTCAAGAAGGTCATGCCCGAACTTGACCCTGAGGCACTCAGAGCGCGTGTTGAGAAATTTATCTCCATGGTGAACCTTGATCCTGCAAAAGACAAGCTTCCCGGAGAAATATCCGGTGGTATGAAGCAGCGTGTCGGTATTGCCAGAGCATTGTCCATCAAACCTGAAGTACTCTTGATGGATGAACCTTTTGGCGCACTTGACTCTTTAACCAGAGCCAACCTGCAAGAACACCTGATGCGCATTCAGCAAAATGTGAAAAACACCGTCATCATCATCACCCATGATGTCGATGAAGCGGTACTTCTAAGTGACCGCGTTATTATGATGACCAATGGTCCCGAAGCCACCATAGGAGAGATCCTGGAGGTCAACCTGGATCGCCCTCGAAACAGGGTAGAACTTCAACATGATGAAGAATATATCAGATGTAGAGAAGCCATTTTAAGCTTTCTGTATGAAAAATTCGCAAAAGAAGACGAATAGTCAAACCTCCTGCGGGCGGTTTGAACAGGCAGTATCAAATACGAATCCATGCCAAAGATTCTTTCACAAATCTCCTTTAATCATTGATCTGCCTGCTCAAACTGCCCAAATAAACAGTGACTACTTCAACACATGCGTCTCAATGCCATCTAACGATAAGACATTGTTCTCAGCCCAATACTCTTTGATGCCTTCTCGCCCTTTTTTGTCTGACCATTTCTTAAGCGTATCGCGTTCTTTGACAAACTCGTACTCCGGTACAGCGTACCCACAGGAAGTAAGTACCAGCTCTACTTTCATCTCAAAGAACTGTCTTGCACCCACTTGTGGTTCAAAATGTGCGGTCATCTCCTCCCATCTCTCATCACTCTCGTGTATCACGGTGGCATGTCCATAAAGTTTGAGTATAAGCGGAGCTTTATCAAAAGAGTTAAACATAATTGTCATACGTCCGTTTTCCTGCACATGTGCAGAAGTTTCATTGCCTGAACCCGTCAGGTTTAGCCAAAGCACTGTGTTTTCATCAATGATTCTAAAGGTATCCATCCCTTTAGGCGAAACATTGATGAACCCCTCTGCCCCTGCTGAACCGACAACAAACATCTTTTGCTTTTCTATGAAAGCTTTATGTTCTTCATTAATACTGTCAAATTTTACTGCCATTTTTTAATCCTTCTAAAACTAAATTGTACCAAATACTATTTAGAGCTCAACAAAATTTGTATTCAATTAAAGGAGCAATAATTATAAATGAACTAAATATTCAAAAAGAGTATCAATTATTCTGAAAGACCTTCTATATAAAGTTTGTTTGGTTATATTGAGATTAAAATTGATTGAAGGTATATCCATGCAAACACCAACAAAACAGGAAGCCATAAAAGGTGCATTTTTTGGAGCCATC
>CAYXZY010000160.1:0-4045 GCA_964469685.1 uncultured Sulfurovum sp.
GAGATAAGATGTCAAGAGTAGGAAAAAGACCAGTAACGGTAGCAAGTGGTATTGAAGTATCACTTGACGGTACATGTCTCGTGGCTAAGAAGGGCAATCTTGAAAAAAGACTAGAGACTCACGGAAGAGTGGGCATTAGCATTGATGGTTCAGAAGTGACTTTTGAAAGAAAAGGTGACGAGAAGCAAGATGCTGCATTTTGGGGAACTTACAGATCCCTCTTTAACAACATTATCATTGGTCTGGATAAAGGATATTCAAAATCTTTAGAGATCAATGGTGTCGGTTACAGAGCTGCTGTACAGGGTAAGGTACTCAACCTTCAACTTGGGTTCTCTCATGATATCAATTTTGATATCCCTGAGGGACTTGAAATGAAAGTAGAGAAAAATATTATTACTATTAACGGTACTGACAAGCAGGCAGTAGGACAAGCAGCTGCTGAGATAAGATCATTCAGACCGCCAGAGCCGTACAAAGGCAAGGGTGTGAAGTACACAGATGAGCACATCATCAGAAAAGCTGGTAAAGCAGCTGGTAAGTAAGGGGCGATAGTATGTTAAAAAGTATTCAAAAAAGAAAAAATAAACTTCGCGCTCAGAGAAAAGCCAGAGTAAGAGGTAAAATATTCGGAACAGATACTCTTCCAAGACTGTCTGTGTTTAAGTCCAACAAATATTTCTATGCACAAGCGATCAATGACACTACAGGTGCGACATTGGCTTCAGTGGACGGTAGAAAGCTTGGTTTGAAATCAAACCAGGAAGATGTAAAGAAAGTGGCTGCTGAGATGGCTAAGAATCTTGCTTCTAAAAACATTGAGAATGTTGTATTTGACAGAAATGGTTACCTATACCATGGTGTTGTTGCTTCATTCGCTGATGCGCTTAGAGAAGCCGGTATTAAGTTTTAAGGAAGCATGATGGAAAATAATAATCAAAACGAAGAAATCGAAAAAGAATTTGAAGAAGTCATCGTCAATATCGGTCGTGTTACCAAAGTTGTAAAGGGTGGTAGAAGATTCAGATTTACTGCACTTGTAGTGATCGGTGACAAGAAAGGTACAGTCGGATACGGATTTGGTAAAGCCAAAGAAGTCCCTGACGCGATTAAAAAAGCAGTAGATGATGCACATAAGAACCTTGTGAAAGTAAACATCAAAGGAACAACAATCGCGCATGACATTGAGCACAAGTTCAATGCAAGCCGTATTGTACTTAGACCGGCATCTGAAGGTACAGGTGTGATCGCCGGTGGTGCTGCCAGACCAGTACTTGAGCTTGCAGGGATTCAAGATGTTCTTAGCAAATCAATCGGTTCTAACAATCCAAATAACCTAGTAAGAGCAACAGTTCAAGCCCTTACTAGAATCAAAGCGTAAGGGGTAAAGTATGGGTTTACATAATTTACAGCCTGCACCGGGTTCAACGAAAAACAGAAAAAGAGTTGGTCGCGGTCAAGGTTCAGGAACAGGTAAAACAGCTGGACGTGGTAACAAAGGTCAAAAAGCAAGATCAGGTTACAAAAGAAAAAGAGGTTTTGAAGGTGGTCAGATGCCACTTCAAAAAAGATTACCTAAGATAGGGTTTACTTCCAAA
Source organism: uncultured Sulfurovum sp. (assembly GCA_964469685.1). Classification (GTDB taxonomy): domain Bacteria; phylum Campylobacterota; class Campylobacteria; order Campylobacterales; family Sulfurovaceae; genus Sulfurovum. Next base: position 1,599 of record CAYXZY010000160.1, read on the forward strand.
GTGGAGAAACCTTATGTCATCAATGTAGAAAAGATCAAAGCAGTTGCAGAACTCGCAGAGATCACCATTGAGACTATCAAGTCAGTACATAAGCTTGGTAAAACAGTCACTAAAGTGAAATTGATTGGTGCCAGTGCAAAAGATCTTGCCGGCAAGATCAAAGATGACGCTGTTACAACAAGCGGAAAATAATCATGGGTAATGCTTTAACTCAAAAAATCCTGATCACTTTAGGATTCCTGTTTGCGTATAGAGTTTTAGCCTATGTCCCAACACCAGGTGTAGACCTTGCTGTTATCAAAGAATTTTTTGATAACAACACAGGAAATGGTGTTGGTATGTTAAACATGTTCTCCGGTGGAGCCGTTGAACGTCTTAGTATTATCTCCTTAGGTATTATGCCTTACATTACTGCATCCATTGTAATGGAACTTCTTGCAGCCACATTCCCCGCACTTGGACAAATGAAAAAAGAACGTGACGGTATGCAGAAATATATGCAGATCATTCGTTACTTTACGATTTTTATTACGGTTGTTCAGGCTATTGGTGTGTCAATGGGGCTACAGAGTATGACAGGACGTGCAGGAGAAAGTGCGGTAATGATCGATCCTACTACCTTTATGATACTGACAACATTCTCTATGCTGACAGGTACGATGCTGCTCATGTGGATAGGAGAGCAGATCACACAAAAAGGTATCGGTAACGGTATATCCTTGATCATTTTTGCCGGTATTGTTTCCGGATTGCCATCAGCTATTTCCAACACGGTAAGAGCGGTCAATGCAGGAGAAATGAATTTCTTGGTAGTACTTGCTATCTTGGCGATCATGCTGATAACCATTTTGGCCATCATCTATGTAGAGCTGGGTGAAAGACGTGTGCCTATTTCTTATTCAAGAAAAACTATTATGCAGAACCAAACAAAAAGAGTGATGAACTATATCCCTGTAAAAGTGAACCTTTCAGGGGTTATTCCTCCTATTTTTGCTTCTGCAATACTCATGTTCCCACTTACTGTTCTGCAGTCAAGTACCTCTGAGATCGCTACTGCGATCGCAGATTCACTGGCTCCAGGCGGGATCACTTTCAATGTAGTGACTTTCCTGCTCGTGATGTTCTTTGCATTTTTTTATGCATCCATTGCATTTAATGCCAAAGACATAGCAGACAATTTGAAAAAGCAGGGCGGGTTCATTCCTGGTGTAAGACCGGGTGAGCACACCAAAGACTTTTTAAATGAAGTAGCAAGCAGGCTGACAGGATCCGGTGCAGTCTATCTTGCGATTATCTCCACAGTACCATTTATGGTGATATCGGGCATGGGTGCGAGCTTCTATTTTGGTGGTGTTGCCGTGCTGATCATTGTTCAGGTCGCCTTGGACACCATGCGAAAGATCGAGGCGCAAAGAACCATGAACCAATACGATACGCTAGGTAACGTAGGTCTATAATGGCTATTGCTATAAGAAAACCCGACGAGATCGCAAAACTGCGTGCAGCAGGTGAGATCGTCGGTCTTACGCTTCAGTACCTCCAGTCAATTGTCAAACCGGGTATGACACTCTCGGAAATCGATGCACTGGGTGAAGCATTTATTCGTGAACATGGCGCCATCCCTTCTTTTAAAGGACTTTACGGTTTTACAGGCTCAGTGTGTACGTCTTTAAATGAAGTATGCATTCATGGTGTGCCAAATGATACAGTCGTGCAAGAGGGTGATATTTTAGGTTTGGACATTGGTACCAAGCTAGATGGTTATTTTGGTGATGCTGCCATCACCATGGCAGTGGGTCAGATCTCTGCTGAAGATGAGGCATTGATCGCTTGTGCCAAAGGGGCACTGTATCATGCCATTGAGTCCATCAAGCCAGGTATGCGTTTTAAAGAGTTGACCAAAATACTGCAAGACTACATTGTTGAAGCGGGGTATGTGCCTTTGCGGGACTACTGTGGTCACGGTATCGGTACCAAGCCGCACGATGAGCCAAACATCCCTAACTATTTAGAAGGAAAACCCAATCAGGGTCCCAAGATAAAGAACGGTATGGTATTTTGTCTGGAGCCAATGGTTTGCCAGAAAAGCGGTACTCCGGTACTTTTGGAAGACCAATGGTCTGTTATCAGTGAAGATAATCTCAGGACAGCACACTATGAACATGAAGTGGCCGTTGTGGATGGTAAGGCAGTGGTCCTGACAGAAGCCTAGTCTTCACAAAAGATACACAATAACCATTTATAGTGGACACAGAAGAGAAGTTTGGAGATGACTCCTAAGTAAAATAATTGTAAAGGAACACAATGGCTAAAGATGATGTAATAGAGATCGATGGTAAAGTGGTTGAAGCACTACCCAATGCAACATTTAGAGTAGAGTTGGACAACGGACATATCGTTCTGTGCCACATTGCAGGAAAAATGAGAATGCACTATATTAAAATCCT
>CAYXZY010000161.1:0-1097 GCA_964469685.1 uncultured Sulfurovum sp.
TACCGCCTCTTAGTACATCGAGCACATTCGTTGCATAACTCCCTTTTGGCAGCACAAATGAGAGTTCATAATGCGCTTTTTCCTCTACGTAGTTCTTTGTCATTTCTGTGACCTGTACCCACGCGTAGCGTCTTGCCCCGTCCAAGTTAATTGCTTCGACATAAGGTGCCTCTATGAGACCGGCCGTACTTTCTGCCAGCTTGGTTTTCTTTCCCGGAAGCAGACCTGCGGGTGCAATGTCTTTGGTCTTAAAACGATTGGCTTCTTCTTCTACATTTTCTACATTAAAGAGCCTTCCATAAGGATAATGCATCATCACATCACCCTCTACAAGTTTAAAGAAGTTGGGCTGCGCTTTTGTACCTTTGAGTGACCCTCTGGGTAACTTCATAAGCATTTCCACTTCTTCTTCTGTGAACTTTTCCAGCAAAAGGTTGAGTTCCATACGTTTACCCAGCCATTGATTGAAAAGATAAGACTGATAAGATCCCATAAGGAACTCCCTGGTCTTGCGATCACGCATTTTCAATGTACCTTCACAGAGTTTTTTGCCCTCTTCCCAGTTGTTACCGTCAGTACCGAAGCGCTGGTTTCCAAAGTAGTTCGGCACCCCATTGGAGGCTATCCATTTGAGCACTGAATCAAGTTTGTCTTTTTGTACACCCAGTACCTTTTTCAATCGTATCTTGAAACGGTTGCCCTTGAGGTGGCCTACGCGTATTTTATTGTTATGACGGGTGATTGAGAGTATCTTTATCTTGTCATGCTCAAATGCGCTTAGTTTTTTCTCATGTATGCCCAAGACAGAAATGTACTGTATGGTCATGGCATGTTTGTCTTTAAGTCCTGCATACCCCATGTCACGTCTGCGAATGCCTACATGGTTGGAAAGCACATCGAGCATTTCCCAGGTAGTCATCTCTTTTTTACGCACTTGCAGTACCAAATGCTCACCCTCGCCGGTAAACGCATAGAGGGGTATCTCTTCAACGGTAAAGTCTCTTGGACTTGGGTTGAATACAAAATCATTTTTGATGTTTAAGGGGTAGACTGGATTCATGGAAATCTTTTTAAATTTATTCTCTGTCATTTTATCT
>CAYXZY010000161.1:1197-4021 GCA_964469685.1 uncultured Sulfurovum sp.
AAGTAGTATTAATGAAAATTTGGTATGGTATGAAAAAGTTATATTAGTTATTGTAAAACATTATACGAAGAAGGTACTACTTGAAACTGGAAAATAAAGAACTTTTGATCTTTGACCTGGATGGCACACTCATTAACTCTGCACCAGATCTGGCTGTGGCAGTCAACTATATGCTGAAGCAACTGGGAAAGGAGACATTTTCTGAGGATACCATACACTATTGGGTAGGCAACGGTGCTTTAAAACTTGTGCAGCGTGCCTTGTCGGGCAGCAGGACTGTAGATGAGAGCCTTGAAGAAAGCGATGTTCAGAATGCATTGGATATATTTTTAGACTTCTACAGCCGGAACCTGTGTAACGATACTGTGCCTTATCCCCATGTTGAGACAACACTTCATGCACTGAAAGAAAAAGGCTACACGTTGGCAATTGTTACGAACAAACCCTTTGCTTTTGTAGAGCCTATTTTGAAGGGATTGAGACTGGAAGGTCTTTTTGAATGTATTCTCGGTGGAGACTCTTTGCCTCTCAAAAAGCCTGACCCAGCACCGCTTTTACATGTCTTGGATACATTGAATGTGCCCACAGAAGCCAGTGTGATGGTCGGTGATTCTAAAAATGACATACAAGCTGCGAATGCCTGCTCTATGGATTCGGTCGGTGTGACCTATGGGTATAATTATGGTGAAGATATCGGGGTGTATAACCCTACAGTGATCGTAGATGATTTTGGAGAGTTATTAAAGGTATTATGAACAGCATACACCATAAAGCAAAAATAGCCATTGTTGGTGGAGGAGTAGCAGGCACGAGCGCTGCACTCTATTTTGGGAGCCTTGGACTTGATGTGACACTGTTTGAAAAAGATAACAGCCTCATCAGTGGCCCACCATGGTGCCATCTGCATGCCGGGGGCAATCTTTACCGTGAGATATCGGACACACAATGTGTCACACTGCTCAAACAGTCTATAGACTTTTTGCGCTTCTACCCTTTTGTGGTGGACTACCGTCCCACAGTCATCGTACTGCCCAAAACCGATAGTTCCACACCCCAGGCACTATTGCCAAGGCTTGAACTGCTTACGAATGAATACAAAGCACATATCGCCCTCGATAGCGACAATGAAGTACTGGGAAAACCCGAGAATTACTATCAGATCTATACAAAAGAAAAGATAGAAGCACTCAGAAAAGAAAAAAGTGTGAAGACACCCAGAACTTCTGATGAGTGGATGATCCCTGTAGCCAAAAATATCGACATGGACAAAGTCCAGTTCCCTCTCATCATGGTACAGGAATACGGGCTTAACCTCTTTAGGCTTGCTGCAGGTGCGGCCATCACATTGGAAAACCTGGACAATGTGACACTGCACACCCAAAGTATTGTACACAATGTCCAGAAGAGATTTGATCCTGATGGATACGACATCAGCTACATCAAAAACGATCAAAGTCATACAGAGTCTTTTGACTATCTTATCAATGCGGCAGGTTTTCGTGCAGGTAAGATAGATGATTTCCTGGGAGCAAAATGTAAATCTATGGTTGAGTTCAAGGCCGCCTATGTAAGCCATTGGGAGGGACTTGAACAGACACAGTTCCCTGAGATCATTTTCCACGGTGAGCGCGGCACGCCTCAAGGTATGGGGCAGTTCACCCCCTACCCGGGCGGCTATGTACAGCTACACGCAATGACGAAGGATATCACCCTGTATAAAGATGGGCTTGTAGCCAACTCTCTGGTGAGCTGTCAGCCAAAACTGGGTCAAGATTTCATAGAAAAGATAGAAAGATCATGGACAGCTGAAGAGACCAAAGAACGTACACAGGCTGCCATAGGCCATCTTTCACAGTATATACCTTCATTCAAAGAAGCCACGGTAGGCAGCAAACCACTCTTTGGCGCACAGCAGATTCCCGGTGATGACCCTACGTTGCGTGTTGCAGAAGTCTCATTTCCCACAGCACGCTATGCGCGCTGTGAGATCGTGAAGGTATCTTCGGTACTTGATATGATAGATGCAATATCTGCCCAACTCATCCATCTTGGGTATCTGGATGCTGCACTGCTTGGCAAAAGAGACTTTGAACATTTCTTAGCCCTTGATGAAGAAACACTGCAAAAGCGTGCAGAAGACATTGCTGTACAGAGAGAATATCCTGCTTCATTGTCCCACAGGAATGTCTCAAAAGTATAAGGCTTAGGCTTCTTTAAAGTGGTGACTTTTACAGCTAAAACGCTTGTCATTCTCAGCCACTTTTGCAAAGACGTTCAAAGGAGTCTTTGTGGCTTTTGACACCTCTAAAACCCGCTCCAAATTCGATGCATCAAAAGAAACAAGCATTTCATACTCTTCTCCGCTAAAGCCGATATCATCGCTAATGTCTTCCAACAATTCAAATCCATATTTATTAATATCTAAGAGCTTGTTGGTATCACAGTAAAGACCATCTGATATATCCATTCCGGCATTCAAGTACTGTCTTGACCTCTTGACGAACTCTGCTCTTAACACAGGGTTGTAGAAACGAGAATCCGATGCGATCTTTTCCCCTCGAAAAAGTCTCTCCAGGTCTTTTTTGCTTTCGCCAAGGACACCCGTATAGGCAAGAAGATCACCCACTTTCACAGCATGTCTTTCCAAGGGTGTGTCACTCTTGGAAATGATCGTGATGCTCAGGTGCAGTTTGTCTCCGCCTATGGTGTCTCCGCCGATGATCTCACAGCCATACTCAGCCGCAGTTTCCTGTAGGCTTCGGGTCAGTTCATCTATCTCATTTTTGCTGAGATCAGAAGGGATAGAGACCGTTACAAGCGCATA
>CAYXZY010000162.1:0-4013 GCA_964469685.1 uncultured Sulfurovum sp.
GTATAGAGATAAGCAACGCTTGCGTGAAAATGAAAATATACAGCATATACGTACTATCATGCGTACCTATGAAGGCAATGCCACTTTGATACTGGGTGGTGTACAAATGATCTCCAACGATATCATCAATTTTGTGCAAAGTGATCTTGCTATCTATGGTAGTATTCTCATCTTATTGCTTATTCTTGTACTGGGTATTGTGTTTAAAAAACCAAGATGGGTCATACTGCCTGTACTTATTTGTACACTCTCTGTCATTGCGATCACCTCAGCATTGGGGTATTGGGGCTGGGAGATCACTGTCATATCATCCAACTTCATAGCACTGCAACTTATTATTACGATTTCCATTGTTTTGCACCTCATTGTCCGTTATGAGAAATTGCAGGCCAAGTACCCTAAAGCCTCTGTCAGACATACAGTGTTACTGACCATGCTTTCAAAAGCCACACCTACATTTTTTGCCATCATTACGACCATAGCCGGCTTCTCATCACTTCTTTTTTCGCATATTCATCCCGTGATCAATCTGGGATGGATGATGTCAGCAGGCATCCTGCTGTCATTTGTCATTTCCTTTATTGTTTTTCCGGCGGTACTGATACTTCTTCCCAAATCACCTGCCAGGGTAAAAAAAGAAACGTCCTTCTCTTTGGCGTCCTTAAGTTCTCGCATTGTACTGCATGACAAAAAAGCTATTTTTACCATTACCCTACTCACCATTGTATTTAGTATCACAGGGGCATCCAGGCTCATCGTAGAGAACTCCTTCATCAACTACTTTAAAAAAGATACCAGTATCTACCAAGGTATGAAGGTGATAGACCAGGAATTGGGTGGTACAACCCCTCTGGATGTTGTACTTACTTTTAAAGAAGACGCCATACCCGTAACTTCCGAAGACAACTATGAAGATGATGAGGATGCTTTTGAAGATGAATTTGCAGCGGAAGAAAATGAAGACCAGTACTGGTTCACAGATGAGAAGATAGCCATCACCCATCAGGTGCACTCCTATCTGTATGCGCTGAATGACACAGGGGATGTACGCTCTTTTGCAACCATTTTGGACACCGGGAAGATACTCAACAAGGGCAAAGCCCTTGATAGTGTTGAAATAGCCCTGCTGTACACACAACTCCCGCAGAAGTACAGAGACATCATACTCTCACCCTATGTCAACATACCACATAATCAATTACGTTTCTCTACCCGCATCAAAGATTCAAATAAAGGTTTACGAAGAAATGAGCTTTTGCAAAAAATAGCAACTGACTTGACTGCGATACTCGACCCCAATGTCGTGACCTTCAGACTCACAAACCTGATGGTCTTGTATAACAATATGCTCCAATCACTTTTTTCTTCACAGATCACAACACTCAGCCTTGTTTTGGTCATCTTGTTTGTCATGTTCATCCTGCTGTTTCGTTCTCTCTTGCTCACACTTATCGCGCTGATAGTCAATATCATTCCCATAGGTATCATTTTTGGTGTGATGGGTTGGTTACATATACCTCTGGACATCATGACCATCACCATTGCCGCCATTGCTATGGGTATTGGCGTGGATGATACCATCCACTATATCCACCGTTTTAAAGAGGAGTATGCCAAAAACAAACACTACCCTCTTGTCATGCAGCGAACCAATGAAAGTATAGGCTATGCCATGGTGTACACTTCTGTCACGGTCATTATCGGTTTTTCCATCTTGGTGCTTTCCAATCTTGTGCCCACCATCTACTTCGGACTGCTGACAATGATCGTGATGGCAGCAGCACTGGTCTCAAACCTTATTTTATTGCCCAAGTTAATGCTTCTCATTAAACCTTTAAGAGGTTAAATATGCTACAATCAAAAAAATCAATAACGGATAAATACAACCATGTTTCAAAACTTTCATATAGACAATCTTGAGCACTTCCCCAAAGAACTTGACACACTTTTAAACCATCAGCGCGATGCCATCAAGGAGATCACAGAATCAGAGGACAGCAGCTACGATAAGGTACTCAAACCTTTACAGGACCTGGATGAGGAACTGGGACTTTTCTTTACACCACTTTCGCACCTTAACGCTGTGATGAACTCTGAAGAGACCCAAAAAGCCTATGAGGAGTCACTCCCACTGCTTTCGAAGTTCAGTTCAGAGATGGCACAAAATGTTGCACTATTCAAAAAAATAGAAGAGATCAAAGCAGATACAGAGGAAGCTAAAACAGTAATAGCGCATGAGATAAGAGGTTTTGTCCTTTCGGGCGTTAATCTTCCTGAAGAGAAGAAAAAACGTATGGAAGCCATAAACCTTCAACTCTCTGAACTCTCAAACCATTTTTCTCAAAACCTTCTGGATGCTACCAATGCATATGAACTCATCATTACAGATGAAAAAGATGTTGCAGGCATACCCCAATCTGACATTGATGCCGCCAAAGAAGAAATGGATGGTAAGACCGTATATAAATTTACCCTGCAGATCCCAAGCTATTTGGCCTACATGACTTACGGTCCCAACAGAGAGTACAGAAAAGAACTTTCCAAAGCATACAGTACCAGAGCGCCGGAAAATGCACAGGTCATAGACCAGATCCTGGCACTCAAACATGAGAAGGCACAACTGCTCGGTTTTAGCAGTTATGCACAATACGCACTGGAAACCCGTGATGCAGGTGAAGAAAAAGATGTCATTACCTTTTTAAATGACCTGGCTGAAGCCGCACTCCCTCAGGCAAAAAATGAATTGGCCGAACTCAAGGCTTTTGCACTTAAAACCGATGGTATTGAAACACTAAAAGGGCATGATGTCGCCTATTACTCCGAAAAACTCAAAAAAGAAAAGTTTGACTTTGACGACACCATGACCAAACCGTATTTTGAACAGGAAAAGGTACTGCTAGGTCTTCTTGATATCGTCTCAGAACTTTTTGCAGTGACATTTAAACCTGCTGAAGTACCTACATGGCATGCTTGTGTCAAACCTTTTGACATTTTTGAAAACGGGGAGCTTTCAGGGCGTATCTACTTTGACCTAGAAGCACGCAAAGAAAAACGCGGTGGGGCATGGATGAATGACTGGGAGACGCACTATGTGGACAAGGAAGGCAAAACGCACCTTGCTTCTGCCTTTGTTGTCTGTAATTTCTCTCCAACGACTGAGACGACGCCCTCGTTATTGCGTCATGATGACATTGTCACACTCTTTCATGAAATGGGACATGCCATTCACCATCTTTTTGGAAAATGTCAAGAGCGTTCCGTCTCAGGCATCAACGGTGTCGCATGGGATGTGGTTGAATTTCCTTCACAGTTCCTGGAAAACTTTGCCTATGAGGCCGCTATCTTGAAACGTTTTGGATTTCACTACAAGACAGGAGAGCCTATCTCCGAAGAACTTATGTCCAAAATAAAAGAGACCAAGAACTTCCAGGCAGCCCTGGGTATTTTACGTCAGATAGAGTTCTCACTTTTTGACTTTACACTGCATCAGGGACTGTACCAAGGTGAAGAAGTACAAGCCTTACTTGATGGCATTAGAGAAAAAACCTCTTTGCTCCCAGTGCCTGAATACAACAAATTCCAACATGGATTTGCCCATATTTTTGCAGGCGGGTATGCAGCAGGATACTACAGCTATAAGTGGGCAGAAGTACTGAGTGCCGATGCATTTTTTTCCTGTTTGGATGCACAGTCAGGGTTTGACAAAGAGCGTGCAAAAGGATACAAAGAATACATCCTTGCAAACGGTGGCGCTAAAGAGATGTCAGAACTGTATGAAGAATGGCTAGGTCGTAAACCTGATGTTAAAAGCCTTACCAAACTCTATGAGATAGCCTAGGAAGAAATCATGGGTGAATACCGAGACTTAGCACTTATTATTCTGGGGATCTTTGCAGTCATTCTTCTGGGTGCCTATTTCAGTCCGACCTTTGAAGCACAAAAAGGTTACCTGGAACTTTTCATGATGTTCGGCGCGGTACTTTTCATAGTTTCAACACTCGCCGTTTTCGCTA
>CAYXZY010000163.1:0-3998 GCA_964469685.1 uncultured Sulfurovum sp.
AATGCCCTTGAACCCACCTATGAAGCGATGGATGATGAGGCACTGGCTGCTGCATTTGAAACACTTAAATCTTCTGTAAAAAGTGGAGAAAAAAGTGTCGATGATGTGCTTTACGATTCTTTTGCCATCACCAGAGAAGCAGCCAAACGTACGCTGGGTATGCGTCACTATGATGTACAGATGGTCGGGGGTATGGTACTCAATGACGGCAACATCGCCGAGATGAAAACCGGTGAAGGTAAAACACTTGTTGCCACACTTGCCGTAGCACTCAATGCCATGACGGGCAAAGGGGTTCATGTCGTAACCGTCAATGACTATCTGGCCAGCAGAGATGCCAATGAGATGCGTCCTCTCTATGAGTTCCTGGGCTACAGTGTCGGGGCTATTGTGTCAGATATCCATGATGAAATGGAAAGAAAAGCACAATACGATGCTGACATCACTTATGGGACAAACAACGAATACGGCTTTGACTATCTGCGTGACAACATGAAAGTCCGTGCAGAGGAAAAAGTACAGCGTGAACATCACTATGCCATTATAGATGAAGTGGATTCCATCCTCATTGATGAGGCCAGAACACCGCTTATCATCTCCGGGCCTACACAGCGTGACCACAACTACTATGCCAAAGCCAATGAGATAGCCAAACAGATGAAGCGCGGCGAGAAGATAGAGACAAAAGCCGGAGAGCCTGAGCAGACCACCGGTGACTTCATTGTTGATGAGAAAAACAGAACCATCGTCATGACGGAAGACGGACTGCAAAAAGCACAAGACCTCTTTGAGGTAGAGAATCTTTACAGCCTTGAAAATGCTGCACTCTCACACCACCTTGACCAAGCGCTCAAAGCACATTACCTTTTTGTGAAAGACAAAGACTATGTGGTGCAGGACAATGAGGTCATCATAGTAGATGAGTTTACCGGAAGACTCTCTGAAGGGCGCAGATACTCCGAAGGTCTGCATCAGGCCCTGGAATGTAAAGAAGAAGTAGAGATACAAGAAGAGTCTCAAACACTTGCTGAGATCACCTATCAGAACTACTTCAGACTCTATGAAAAACTGGCAGGTATGACCGGTACAGCGCAGACCGAGGCCACAGAGTTCTCGCAGATCTACTCACTGGATGTTATCTCCATTCCGACCAATGTACCCATAGCCAGAATAGACAAGAATGACCTCATCTACAATACTGAACGTGAAAAGATGGATGCGGTAGTAAAGCGTGTCAAAGAACTGCATGCCAAAGGCCAACCCGTACTCATAGGGACTGCGTCCATTGAAAAGTCAGAAATGATCGATGCCAGACTTAAAAAAGAGAAGATCCCCCATAACATGCTGAATGCCAAAAACCATGCCCAGGAAGCAGAGATCATCATGAATGCAGGCCAAAAAGGTGCCGTGACCGTAGCAACCAACATGGCTGGACGTGGAGTTGACATCAAGATAGACGATGAAGTAAAAGAGCTCGGCGGTCTGATGATACTGGGTACAGAGAGACATGAGAGTAGACGTATAGACAACCAGTTGCGCGGTCGTTCAGGCCGTCAGGGTGATCCGGGTGAAAGTCAGTTCTTCCTCAGTCTTGATGATGACCTTCTGCGTATTTTTGGTGGTGAGAAGATCAGAAATATCATGAACAGACTGGGTGTCGAAGATGGTGAGTATATTGACTCCAAGATCGTCACGCGTTCTGTGGAAAAAGCGCAGAAAAAAGTAGAGAACCAACATTACGAGTCTCGTAAACATATCTTGGAATATGACGATGTAGCCAACCACCAGCGTAAAGCCATCTATGCCTTTAGAAATCAACTTCTTGACCCGGAATACGATATTGCTTCCAAGGTCAAAGAGATCCGTGAAGAATACATCTCGCATCTTCTGGATGAGGCAGAGATCATTGATGGTATACCGACAGAAGATTTCGATCTGGAGAAGCTTGCTGCCATCATCAAAGAAGAACTGCATGTAGAAGTACAGCCAGAGCAGTTTAAAGACAAAGAAGCAGAAGAGATACACACCATGATACGCGATATGATGGAAAATCTCTATGAAGCGAAAATGTCTCAGATAGACCCAGAACAACGCAAAGAGATAGAGCGTATCTTGTACCTTCAGGTGCTTGACCCTCAGTGGAGGGACCATCTGTATGAAATGGATGTCCTGAAAACAGGGATAGGACTGAGAGGATACAACCAGAAAGATCCTCTTACAGAGTACAAACAGGACTCATACAAACTCTTTGCAGACCTTGTCTCGCGTATCAAGCATGAAGCAGCGAAAACCCTGCATCTTGTGCAGTTTGACTTTACCTCACCTGAGGAAGAAGAAGCAGCAGTGGAAAACATACGTGAAGAACTGGAGTCCGGTGTGGCAGATGCCAAACTGAGCACAGAACCCGAAGAAGAGAAAAAAGTAAACAAAAAAGCACCCATAAGGGCAGAAAAAAAACCTAAAAGAAATGAACCATGTCCTTGCGGATCGGGCTTAAAATACAAAAACTGTTGTGGTAAAAGCGGTCCGAAAAAAGGTCTATTGGCATAATGCGCCAAACAATTTCCACGCCTAATAAAAAATTTATTAGGCATATCATCAAACACTATCTCAAGTATGACAAGGAAAATCCTTTCATCTTCATCTCTGCGATGTTGGCATTTTTGGGCATTGCTGCGGGTGTGATGGTACTGATGATCGCCATGGGGATCATGAACGGCACACAAAAAGAGTTTGCCAAAAAGCTCTTTGTGATGAACTACCCGCTTACCGTACTTCCCATAGAAGAAGAGGCGGTCAATGATGCACTTGTACAGAAACTTGAACAACAGTTTCCCCATATCAAAATAAGCCCCTACTACACGACACAGGTCATCACAAAAAATGAAGGTGCGGTACAGGGTTCATTGCTTTACGGGGTAGACTTCAACAAAGAAGCATCCATCAATGAGATATTTGCCCAGGCCAAAGGAAACGGCAAAAGCAAGTTTAGGGTGGTCATGGGAGAAGGACTCTCTTTTGAGATGAATGCCCCGAAAGGAGAGAAGGTCACACTCTACTTTTCCGAACAACAGGCCATAGGCTTTGGAACCATGCCTCTGCAAAAACGCTTTGTAGTAGACGGCGTCTTTAAGTCCGGGCTGAAAGCCTACGACAAGGCTATCATGTATACAACACTTGAAGCTTTTGAGAAACTTCTGAAAAGACAAGAAGGCACCTATGATGGCCTGCATCTGTACGTAGATGATCCGCTGGATCAAATAGATGCTATCAGGGCAGTACTCCCTGAGACTGTCGTAATAGAAGGCTGGTGGCAGCAAAACGGCAACTTCTTTGCAGCTATGGAGATGGAAAAGAAGGCACTCTTTTTGGTGCTACTTCTTATCATACTCGTTGCCTCGCTCAATATCATTTCCTCATTGCTCATGACGGTGATGAGCAGAAGAAGCGAGATAGCGCTCATGCGTACACTGGGCGCTACCAAAGCAGAGATCAATGCTATATTTTTTAGACTGGGCATCATCATAGGGGCAGCGGGTATCATAGCCGGGACATTCCTGGGAGGGCTTGGCATATGGATACTCAAAACCTTTGATATTATCTCTATGCCCGAAGATGTGTATGGCACAAGCAGGCTGCCTGTCGATCTGACGATGACGGATTTTTCTTTTATCCTTCTTGGTACAAGTATCATCATTGTGCTTTCATCACTGTACCCAGCAAAGAAAGCCTCGCAAACAGACCCTCTGACTGTACTGCGTAACGAATAAACCTCTCAAATGGTTTTGACATTTTTTGACATTTATCTCCTATAATATCACTGTCAATATGAGGAGATAAGCATGGAACGAGAGATAAAAATAGCCATAAAAAAAGTACGCTCAGAACTTAAAGTCACCACCGATGAAGTGAAAAAATCCATATTAAGAAGTGAACTGAAAAGACTCAAGTCACTTGTACATAAAGAGAAGCTTGCTTCCTAATACTTCGGGTCACCT
>CAYXZY010000164.1:0-3990 GCA_964469685.1 uncultured Sulfurovum sp.
ACAGGTTTGTCGGCGCAAGGAGCAGTTCTCAGATACAAGAGTGGGTAAAGCAGTTTCTGTAACAGTTGGTTTGATGCACAATACACCCATGACCATACACACTTCTGTGAGCTGAATGTGTTTCATCTTATATGTTTATAGAGGAGGGTGTACCAAGAAGTTGCAAGGTGTATTCAAAACAAATTCTATAGTACTATAAAGGGAGAGAGCAAATGGGTTTGCCTCTTGAAATGGCGCTTACCCTCTGGGATGGACTAGTTTTCAGTCCATCTTTTTATGAGTTCAAGGCCAAGTTCAAAGGGAACGTCACCCGTTAGACTGTGTTTTTCTACTTCATATTGGAGTTGTTCAGTGGTCATTTCATTGACGTTGAGTGATGCATCGAATTCGTTTGGCAAGAAATCATTGGTGCTGCTTGCTTGAGACATGGTCAATGCGATTATCGGGATGATGGTCATTTTGGCTACGGTCTTAAGTTTCATGGACTTATCCTTTAGTTTTTTTATTTACAAGACAATTATATACTAAATCTATAGGGTTAGTACAGTATAAACTGATGCATTTTTAATCACTTTGTCTATAGATGTACTTTATTTGTAAATTTTAACGAAAAATGGTGTTCATTATTTAATCACTTGATTTACTAGACATTAAAATCGATACTGAGGTTTTGTGCTACCACATTCAGTCAGTCCGCTTGAATTATTAAAAAAGTTACTACAAAAAGAAAGGACGGTCAGTTGCGTTCAAAAAGGCTAGAAAAGACGTTTTAAAAATCTTTTCAGCTCTTTTTTTGCTTTTTTCTTGACCTCTGCATTTTCCAGAAGATCCTGGGTATTCAATGAGATGCGGGGATTTCTAATAGATCCGTTCATATTGGCAGTAACCTTGTAGCTGTCATAGGAAAAAGTTACTTTTGCTTTATGCGCGCCTTCTTTGGTGTGAATGCTGGCTTCATTGACCATGATGGATGCATTCTGTGATCTGGCTGCCAGCGCATAGTGTATGATGTCGTGATCTAAAGTGGCCTCCAGCGTCGTGTCTCCAAAGACAATGGAGGTCGGGTCTTTGTGGATCATCATACCGATGGTCTTGGTGACATTGTTTGAAGCGAGTCTGAACGCTTCAAGTTCTAGTTTGCTTTTACCTGTTTTTGTGTGGGTGTTGTAGTCTATAGTTCCGGAAGCCTGAGCATCTACAAAAGCCGGAAATCGAAACATATGCAGCAGATTTTTGACCGGTACGGATGCCATAGTACAGGTAAAGTGTTTGTCTAACACCTGATACTGTATCTCTCCGCCAAGCGTATGGGTATAGCCTGTTACCTTCAAGTGCTCTTTTTTCTCTATGTTGCCCTCAAGCGTGATCGCGCCATTGAGTTTGGTACGCAATACGCCTGAGAATGCTTTAAGATCCAGGATATCAAAGAGATAGTACGAAATGAGGTGTTTGGTTTTTTTATTGAAGTAAAAGTCACGTAGTATGACATGGGCAATATTGCTCTGCAGGTCTGCTTTTCCCAATACTTCTGTATCTGTAAGGTTTGCATCGACCGTCCCATGTACTGCCATAATGTTGGGCATGGTGACCTTAAAGCGTTTTTGCATCAGGGCAGTGTTAAAAGTAACGCCATGAAGGTGGATGATACCATGAGAGTTCTTTTCACCTTTGGCCAGTGTGGGTATGGTCATATTGGCATCTACTTTGCCCTGTGCAAAAGCGGGTTTTCGGGTGAGTGCCAAAATATCGGCAATATCCATATCTTTCAGCCGGATGCTTAGCTCTTTGGGGTCACCGTTGAGGATGCGTACGGAGTAATGGAGTGGAGCACTAAAGGCTATGCCTTTACCGTTGACGTGTATGTCATCGGGTATACCTTTGAAATCTCCATTCATATTTGTCTGTTTGAAATT
Source organism: uncultured Sulfurovum sp. (assembly GCA_964469685.1). Lineage (GTDB taxonomy): Bacteria > Campylobacterota > Campylobacteria > Campylobacterales > Sulfurovaceae > Sulfurovum. Next base: position 1,914 of record CAYXZY010000164.1, read on the forward strand.
GACGCCCTTGTGGATGAAGTTGTTTCCATGCAGTGTATAGATGCCGTCAAAGCTGAGTCTTAGAAGGTTAAAACTGCTCTTCACATCAACATGAAGCGTATTGTCTACAGTGAGCTTCAGTGTGGTATGGTCATAGCGTAAGGTGTAGAGATTGACCTCTACAGGCAAACCTATCTCTTTTTCAAGTGCTGCTTTGAGAAATGGTTTGAGCAGGTTGTTGCCCGGCTGGGTGAACAAGAGCCCTGAAAGCATGATGGCAAACATGAGTAATGTGACAAGTGTGATCTTTAAGTATTTTTTCATGGTTTGCATTATACACTATATCAATACCCAAAGAGCAGCAAAAGGAAAAAGATGCTTATACGCAGCGGGAAAATACAGTTTTTGTTTTGGATGGCAGTTGCTTCTGTGATCTTGTATCTTTGGATCGTTGCAGTGGGATTGCAAACCTTTGTGCTGCCGGATGAAAAGCCGATGCATTTTTCTCAAAATGTCATCATCTTGCTGTTTGTACTGTATGGACTGCTTGCTGTAGCGCTTGTGGCAGGCACTCTTATCTCCACCATGATCAACAGTGCATTTTACCAAAAGCTGTTTGGCTTTATGATGTTTATAGCCTTGGTTACATTACTTGCAACCAAAAGCTTGTTTGGCTAGTTACACGCAGACGATTTTCATTTTTTCAAGTATGTTATAATAGAAAACTCTGAGATCGCCTAGGTCTATCAGAGGGTTCACTATAAAAAAGGAGAAGCGATCATGTCTGAAGTAGAAAAAAATACTCAATCAAATGTCACACTCGTCAGAGTGCTTTATACGATCTTGTACCTTATTATCGCAAGATTTATCTCTATGATACTTTTTATCATTGCGGTGATCCAGTTTATTTACAGTTGGTTTGGTGACGGTCCCAATGAAAATATATCTGTTTTTTCAAAAAATCTCTCAGAGTATACCAAGCAGATCGTGCTGTATACAGGGTTGAACTCAGATGACAAACCCTGGCCTGTCGGCAAATGGCCTTCAGATCAAGCTTGAAGCATTGGGGCATACGCCTTGATTCAGTAGGTAAAATGTCTTAGGTTTGGAAGGGTCTGTGCCATGGTGATGAGTGCAGTTTTGTCCAGTGCATTCTCTTCCAGGCTAAGCCATACAAGTGACTTTAGTGCCTCCAGAGGTTGTGCATCGGTGAGTTTGTTTTGTGCCATATCCAGAAAAACTATCTCTTTCATGTGTGACATACTCTTTGTCTCAGCAATGTTGTTGTGATTTGCCTGTATCTTTTTGAGTTTGCTGAGATGTTTTAGGGCTGAGATGTCTTCAATGTTGTTTAGATGCATAAAGATATACTTGAGTTTTGGGAAATTTTTCAGGACTGAAATGTCGGTGATGGCATTGTCTGAGAAGGCAAGTTTGTGCAGGTTGGTCAGTGGAGCGATGCTGTCTATATTTGTCAGCGCATTGCGTGAGAGGGTAAGTGCCCCAAGCCAAGTGAGCTCCGAAATGGCTGGGGGTATTGTTTCCAAACCCAGATCGCTCAGATTCAAGTAGGGTATCTTTTGGGCTTTGCACTGGGCTATTCTTTCTTCTGCGAGTTTGGTTTGTTGCATAGCATCTCTCCTTTATGGTTTGTTGTGACAGTATAGCAATTTAAGATTTGACCGGGATGATAAGTATCTTTTTTAGCTATAATACACAAAAATCTTAAGGCTTCGCTTCATGTCAGATCACACACCTTCCCATCCTTCTTTACTGCAACAATTTCGTTCATTTTGCTACCGGAATGATGCCACAGATTTTGAGAAGGCTGTTGAGTATTTTGCTGTTTTTGGAGGGATGGGATGGTCTGTGGATATGACAAAACCTTTAGAAGAGCTCATCGAGACAAAAGTACTGGATAATTACCGTTATATCCACGGTGATCTTACCAAGATCACACACTCCAAGCCCAAGTACCATGCGATGCTGACTGCCATTGCTACGGGTGACAGGCGTGAACATTCCGCATTCAAGAGGGCAAATGTAGGCAGAGAAGAGGGTGAGGAGATCATAGACTTTCTGATCAAAGACGGGTTTG
>CAYXZY010000165.1:0-3959 GCA_964469685.1 uncultured Sulfurovum sp.
TCTTCGTTAAATTTCAAGTGTTATGATGAAATAAAAAAAGGTTAGACACGTATGGAACAACATTTTGATCATCATACTCTGCTGCGCAGTATTAGGATCTTGCTCATTATCCTGATAATACTGTTTTCCCTTTCGCTCCTCCTGCCCAGACTTGAAAGTCTATGGACGGCCAATACCGTTGAGCCCAGAGCCGTTACTGCACGCGGAGCACTGAGTACCACAGAGAAAAGCAACATAGACCTCTTTGAAGAGATCAGTCCTTCCGTGGTCTACATCACTACACTTGCTGACAGGCTTAACTACTGGACACGCGATATCACCCGTATACCCAAAGGTACCGGGTCAGGTTTCATATGGGACACACAGGGACACATCATTACCAACTATCATGTCCTCGAGGGTGCTTCGGCTGTGAGGATACAACTGAGTGATCAGCGTACTTTTGATGCCACACTAGTAGGTGCAAGCCCTGACCATGACCTGGCTGTGTTAAAAATAGCCATGACCAACCCTATGCCCCGACCCATTCCCATAGGAACAAGCGAAGACCTTAAAGTAGGACAACTCACTTACGCCATAGGCAATCCTTTCGGCTTAGACCAGACACTGACCACCGGAGTGGTGTCAGCACTCAACCGAAGTCTAAGTGCGGGTAACGGTGCTACCATAGAAGGGCTTATACAAACAGATGCAGCCATCAACCCCGGAAACTCAGGCGGTCCTCTTTTAGACAGTGCAGGAAGGCTCATAGGCATCAACACCGCCATATACAGCCCCTCAGGTGCTTATGCGGGGATCGGTTTTGCCGTACCGGTGGACACGGTAAACCGTATCATTCCCAAGATCATTTCACAGGGGCACTACAAGCGCCCCAAACTGGGCATCACCATCAGTGACAAGATCAACAAGATGATCTATAACAAATTTGGACTCAAAGGTGTGGCGGTCATTGACGTAAGACCTCACTCTTCAGCGCAAAGAGCAGGACTGAGGGGTGTCAACCTGTCACATGGCAAACTCGTCAATGCAGATGTGATATGCGGCATAGACAACCATAACATAGAGGACACAAAAACTCTGTTGTCTGTACTGGAAAAATACAATGCCGGAGACACCGTTCAGGTCAAAGTATGCAAAGACAAACTAGAGCAATACCTCTCTGTGGTACTGGAGTAATCACGTAGCGAATATAAAAAACTAACTGTGGTTATCTACAGTGGGCGGGATGATCTCGCCACTGGCCTGCATACCCAAAGCTTCAGGATGTTTTTTATAATGTGCCCTCACTGCATTTGCCAAGCGCTTTTTCACCAATGCGTCTACATGGACTATTTTTCCTTCTGGCAGTGCATCCAGCAGACCCAAGAGAAGATTGTCCTGCGGTTTTGGCATCAATGCAAGCCAGCTATAGAGTAATGGCTTGTTGACATGCGAGGGGATGGACCCCATGATGCCTATATCATTTTGGTCATGCACCAGCAGGCCTGAGGTCGTACCGCGATCGAGTGTCAGAACCTGAAAAAGATACAGTGTATGGTAAGCCAACTGCTCTTCTTTTTCTACGCCAGTAAAAGAGGGAAAGTCGGCTATCTTCCCTGAGACAATCGCAATATAGCGGTCTATCACTGCCTCTCCTACGTTTTTGGCAAAATCACGGTCTGCCTCAAAGTCTCCTGTATTATACCCTTCAAGATAAAAGTGGCTGACCCCTCTGGTACGACCCAGCACAGGTATGTCAAAGTACCTGTCTCCTTGCGCAGCACCTTCCTTGTAAAGAGATTGTGTGACCTCTTCGAGGGTCTTGGAAAATGCTTCTTTGTCAGCATCAGACTCACTGAGCAAAGAAGGGTTCAGGTCTGCCATGATACGCCAATACCCATTACCGTCACGCATCTGTGTCCAAGAGATATGCATATGCATAGACGGTACATGAGGGTTTGCCGGATGGATGATCGTAGAGATCGCTGTGGCAGAAGAGAGCTTTTTTGTCTCATCTTCATCGTAGTGCACCTGTGACACATTGACCGAGCCCCTGTTATAGATGCGCTCATCTTTGGCTTCAAAACGTACACCGCCCCCGTGTATCCCTTCATCTCTTTCCCACTCAACCGCTTCAAACGACTGCTTGTTACCAAAAGTGTGACTTAGCTCATTCAGTTGCGCTACAAAATAATCCTGCAATGCTTCTACGAGTACCAGGGCTTCTTTTGCTTCAGGGGATTTTGCGGGAATTCTCATCGTTTTTACTACCTTTTTTCTTTATGTAAAGTATAACACAGCCTTACCAAATTTTATGTGATTACGTTACAATGGCAAACTGGAAAAAGTCACTAAAAGTATATGAAAGGAATCCATATGAAAAAACATATTATGATCGTATCTGTCGCTGCACTTCTCTTTACAGGATGTTCCAATCCACTTACTTCTGTCAGTACACCCACCTTCAAACCTGCACCCTATGAAAAACCCACACCTGCCAAATCAGCAGCTTTTCAAGAAACCATGATGAAGGTTGCACTGAGCACAAAAGATGACCCAAAGTACAACAAAATCGCACTGGATACGCCTGAGAAAAAAGCATGGTTCAAAAATCTTATGTACCGTTTATGGGACAGACAGATCACCAGAAATCAATTTATTACTGAAGGTCTCCAAAAATACCCTACCCGTAAATACGAATTTCAATTTGTTGCCAATGGTTTCCAGAAATACTCGTAGCCTAGACATACGCCACAGGGTCAACTGACCCTGCTTCCTCAAAGCCTTTGAGTCTCAAACGACAGGAATCACATACCCCGCAGGCTTTCTCTTCTTCTGCATAGCAACTCCAGGTATGTTCCAGCGGTACACCCAATTCCAAAGCTTTTTGTACGATCTGACTTTTTTTAAGTGAGACGAGCGGCATTTTTATCTCTATATTGGTTTCATCCTTCGTACCGAGGTTGATGGCTTTTTGCATCTGTTCTATGTAGCTTTCACGACAGTCGGGGTATCCCGAACTGTCCTCTTCCACCACGCCGATGAACAAAGCACCGGCACCATGTTTTTCTGCAATTGCAGCTGCAATAGACAGGAAAATACCATTCCTAAAAGGCACATAGGTTACAGGAACCCCCTCTTCTAGCCCTCCGGTAGGCACATCTATACTGTTGTCAGTGAGTGCAGAGGCACCGATCTGTTCAAAAAAAGGCAGATCGATCTCGTAGGTTTTAGCGGCATTAACACTGACTGCAATTTCACGAAAACATGCCAGCTCTTTGTGCTCTGTTCTTTGCCCGTAATTAAAATGCAAAGCAATGATCTCAAACCCCTCAAGTTCTGCCATCTTGGCACTAAGGGCACTATCCATACCTCCAGATATGATACATACAGCACGTTGTTGCATAAAAAATCCTTTGGCAATATTTACTGCCATTTTACCAAAATGTAAAAAGAAAAGGCATTAATGCTGAAATACACGCCCCAGGGTATTTCCTCTCTTTGGTAAAAGTGTACGACATGACAGACAAAAATACGTTAAGTTTTTTTCCTATATTGGATCACACCCAATTTTTGAGTATCATATTTAACACTTAGTTCCTGACACCTATTTAACTTTGGTATTGTATCTTTGCGATAAGATCCGTAAAAAATTCCTTACTCCATATATCCAGCACTCTGTTATCTGAGATGAAGACTTCCACATCTCTTTTGGCAGCATTGATATCAAGATCATCAATACGCTTTTTCAACATCTCTCCTATATAGGCCTGATCGATATTTTCTGCTAAAGTATACCCCTGTTTTTCCAGCCAGTTACAGCTTTGCTTTAGTCTTGCAGTAAGATGCTTAATATCCAGCTCATATCCGTGAGAAATATACCATATCAGGTCGTACCAGTCACGTCCTTTTGGTCTGCTGACCCAGCTTCTGCAAAGGATAGCATGTATTTTCCCCGCAAAGAGTGAAGGTATTGTCAT
>CAYXZY010000166.1:0-3926 GCA_964469685.1 uncultured Sulfurovum sp.
AGTCAACTAAAAGTCTATTTTAATTATCTATATTTTAATTTCGTGTGATATATTTTATCGCGTTTATATAGCTGAGGTTATTGAGTTTTATACCCTTATAAGCTATATCAAAGGCTGTACCGTGGTCTACTGAGGTTCTAAGGATCGGTAGGTTGAGTGAGACATTGATGCCTTCATCAAAGTAGAGGGCCTTGAGTGGTGCTAGTCCCTGGTCGTGGTACATGGCGATGTAGTGTGTGAAGTTTTCCCGTACTCTAGGGGTAAATGCTACATCGGGTACAAGTGGTGCGCTAAATGCTTCGACAGGCTCAGCAACCGTTCCCTGAGCCTGTCGAAGGGTACTATTGGCATTGTTTATGGCTTTCTTTATGATGCGCTCTTCATCTCCCAGGACACCATCATCTCCGGCATGCGGGTTGAGCCCCAGGACACCTACCGTGGTAGCAGGCTTGGCAGTATCATAGAAGTCTAGAAAGAAGCGTGTGAGGTCGGCTTCATTGATGGAGGAAGCCACTTCTTTTAGGGGGATATGCTCTGTAAAGAGCGCTACATACATCTGCTCACATCCGAGCATCATAATGGCCTCAGCATCAAAGAAATCACGCAGGGCATCAGTATGACCTTTGTATGCGACCCCTGCCAACTCCCATGCTTTTTTGTGTATGGGGAGGGTGCATATGGCGTCTACCACATGTTCTTTGGCCAGTGCTACCGCTTTTGCAAATGAGGCATAGGCATACGCGCCACTCTCTTTACTGACAACTCCCGCTTCTATGGTAAACATTGGCGCAATATCTTCAAGTGTTTGGAAATCTTCTGGGATAGTCAGATGTAGTTTATCTGCAGCTTGTCTAAGCATGGACATGTCTATACAGTAGAGAGGCTGGATATACTTTGAGATGGTATGGTGGTTCTCAAGTGCAAGCTGTATGCCTATACCGTTAAGGTCACCGATTGATATCGCGACTGTCTTTTTCATGACTTTCCTGTAGGGTGGATTTATCCACCTTTTATATTTAATCATGGTGGATATACCCCAAGGGCATTTCCTTTGGGCAATCCACCCTACAATTACCTAATAAGCTTGGTTTTCATATCAATGATCGCTTGTTCGAGTCCTACATAGACGGAGCGAGCGATGATACTTTGTCCGATGTTGAGTTCTTCAATGGTCTCTATCTCTACGATGCTGCCGACATTTTGCATGTTCAGCCCGTGTCCTGCTGCCACACGCAAGCCCAGTTCCATGGCATCGCAGCTGAGCAAACGCAAGTTTCGCAATTCGTCTTCAAGCATCTGTTTGAGTATTTTTCTTGAGAGTGCCAGTTCGGGTATGGCGTGGTGTGTTTTGCCAAGATTTGTGTAAAGCATCGCATAGATATTGGCATACTTTCCTGTATGAAACTCTATCCATTCTACACCAAGATCCAGTGATGTACGTACCGCCTCTAAAGTGGGGTCTATGAAAAGAGACACTTCTATCTCTTCTTTTTGCAGTCTTTTGATGGCTTCTTTGAGTGTGGGTTGGTCTCCTGTGACAGCCAGGCCACCCTCAGTGGTGACCTCTTCTCGCTTCTCAGGCACCAGGGTGACCCTGTGCGGTCTGAGCTCACAGGCGATATCGATCATGGAGGGTGCGATGGCACACTCAAGGTTGACCGGAAGTGTAGAGAGTGCTATGATGCTCTTGGCATCACTGTCTTGCATATGACGTCTGTCTTCACGCAGATGGATAGTGATCTGATCCGCCCCGGCACGTTTACAGATACTCAGTGCATCCAGAGGATCAGGATCCGCTACCTTTCTGGCTTCTCTCAGTACAGCGATATGGTCGATATTTACACCCAGCAACATACATTCTCCTTGACACTATCTAATTGTAAAGATTATACGCAAAAAAATTTAAGATAGAATTTGCAGTTTACCCAATATGGTAATTTGCTTAAAAATAAATCATTTGCTATATTCAGTTATTACTAATAATATGGTAAAATCGCGACAATATTATTCTAAAGGCGTGACATGGCAAAAAAAGAGATCAAAAAAGCGGTATTGGCTTATAGTGGTGGGCTTGATACGAGTATTATTCTTAAATGGCTTCAAGATGAGTATGACTGTGAAGTAGTGACATTTACTGCTGATCTTGGGCAGGGTGAAGAGGTGGAGCCTGCACGTCAGAAAGCTTTGGATATGGGTATCAAACCCGAAAATATCTTCATTTTGGATCTACGTGAAGAGTTTGTAAAAGATTTTGTTTTCCCTATGTTCAGAGCCAATGCCATCTATGAGGGTGAGTATTTGCTTGGTACATCTATCGCACGTCCGCTTATCTCTAAAAAACAAGTAGAGATCGCACATGAGACAGGTGCAGATGCTGTAAGTCACGGGGCCACAGGAAAAGGAAATGACCAGGTACGTTTTGAGCTTGGATACCTTGCGCTCGACCCGGATATCGCAGTGATCGCACCCTGGAGAGAGTGGGATCTGAACTCTCGTACAAAACTGCTTGAGTATGCGAAGAATCATGGTATTAACATTGATGGAAAGGGACAGGAAAAGCCTTACTCTATGGATGCGAACCTGCTGCATATCTCTTATGAGGGTGAGTGGTTGGAAAATCCATACAACGAGCCTGAAGATGACATGTGGTTATGGTCTGTCAAGCCTGAGGATGCACCGGATGAACCTGAGTACATTGAGATCTCCTACCTTAAAGGTGACCCCGTAGCGATCAATGGTGAAGAGATGAGCCCCGCAACGATGCTTACCAAGTTGAACGAGTATGGTAACAAACATGGTATTGGCCGTATAGATATTGTAGAGAACCGTATGGTGGGGATGAAAGCGCGCGGATGTTATGAGACTCCGGGCGGCACCATCATGCTCAAAGCACACAGAGCCATAGAGTCCATCACGCTTGACCGTGAAGAAGCACATATGAAAGATGAGCTCATGCCAAAGTATGCAAAACTCATCTATAACGGTCTATGGTGGTCTCCAGAGCGTCGTATGCTGCAAGCGGCTATAGATGCTACACAAGATCAGGTACAGGGTGAAGTAAAACTCAAGCTTTACAAAGGAAGTGTCTCAGTAGTGGGTAGAAAGTCTGATGTCTCGCTCTACTCAGAAGAGCACTCTACATTTGAAGCAGATGATGTATATGATCAAAAAGATGCAGAAGGATTCATTAGGCTCAATGCGCTTCGTTTCATGATCGAAGGTAAAAAACAGCCTGAGCGTATTGCTTCACTTGTGGCTGGTAATGACGAGCAAGAGGGAGAAGAAGTATGCCGTATTGAGACAGGTACCTATACGATCTGTCAGCGGATCAAACGTTTCTTTGGATTTGGCAAAGATGAAGCGCCTGCAAAACAAGGCAAAGAATACATCAAAAAGTAGCCTTTCTTTTTGATATTTCCCCTTTTTTTTAAGGGGATGGGTATACATGATTTGCATTGAGTATTGATGATTTTATCTTCCTCGGGTGCTGTCATTTACTTTTTTTCTCTAAACAGAAAGAATCAATCCAACATTATTTCCATCTCTTTTAAAACTCTGGCTGGTGAAAAGTCAATGACGGACTCTCTGCTGATCAGGTTTGGCAGTATCTCCAGGAGGATATAAAGACATCCTAACATAGGGTAAAAGGCGTAATACTCTATCTTGAAAGTTTTAAAGGTATAGCGTTTTAAAAACCACTCTTTGGCACTTTGCGCCCCTGCATCAAAAAGCAATACCTCCATAGCAAATATCGACCCCCATGTTACATAGGTCAGGAAAATGACGATCAGTGCACCCAGAAAACCAAACAAGGCAATGACCGCTGCTAAAAAGACAGCCATATAAATGGCAAATGAAGAAAACCCAAGCGTAGCGAAAACGGCGAGTGTTGAAACTATGAAAAGTACCGCGCCGAACATCATGAA
>CAYXZY010000167.1:0-3925 GCA_964469685.1 uncultured Sulfurovum sp.
AACAAGAGAATGTTGATGCCATACTTCCGACCATGGGTGGTCAAACTGCACTGAATGTAGCGATGGATATGCATGATGCAGGCATGCTTGCGGGTGTTGAATTTCTTGGCGCCAATCCCGCAGCCATTAAAAAAGGTGAAGACAGACAAGAGTTCAAAGAAGCGATGATCAAGATAGGGATGGATCTTCCCATCTCCCAATATGCCTACAACATGGATGAAGCCCTTGATGCTGCCAAAAAAATAGGATTTCCACTCATTATACGCGCGTCGTTCACCATGGCCGGCGGCGGTTCTGGTGTGGCGTACAATATGGACGAATATAAAGAGATCGTACGCAGTGGGCTTGAAGCCTCACCCATCTCTGAGATCCTCATTGAAGAGTCTCTTTTGGGATGGAAAGAGTACGAAATGGAAGTCATCCGTGACAGGGAAGACAACTGTATCATTGTGTGTTCCATTGAAAACTTTGACCCTATGGGTGTGCATACGGGTGATTCTATTACCATTGCTCCTGCATTGACACTGACAGACAAAGAGTATCAGCATATGAGAGATGCCTCTTTCAAGATATTGCGTGAAGTGGGTGTTGACACAGGGGGCTCTAACGTACAGTTTTCCATCAACCCTGACACCGGCCGAATGATCGTCATTGAGATGAACCCCAGAGTAAGCCGTTCTTCTGCACTGGCTTCCAAAGCAACGGGTTACCCTATTGCCAAAGTGGCCACACTGCTTGCTGTTGGATTTACCCTGGATGAGATCACCAATGACATCACGGGTACCCCTGCATCCTTTGAACCTGTGATTGACTACATTGTCACCAAGCTTCCAAGATTTACTTTTGAGAAGTTCCCTTTGGCAAACTCCACACTCACCACCGCAATGAAATCTGTGGGGGAAGTCATGTCTATGGGACGCACGTTCAAAGAGTCTGTACAAAAAGCACTGTGTTCCCTTGAGACAGGACTTACAGGGTTCAACACGATCAAGTGTGACGGTGAGGAACTTGTGCGCGAGATACGTCGTCCAAATGAAAATCGTATGCTGTACGTGTTTGAAGGACTGAGACGCGGTATGACCGTCGATGCCATTTTTGATCTGTGCAAGATAGACCGATGGTTCCTCTATCAGCTTGAAGAACTGGCTTTGAGAGAAAAAGAAATGGACATTGCCCTGCTCTCTGATGCGTCCAGGCTCCGTCAAGTCAAGTCCGAAGGTTTCTCCGATCCTATGATCGCAGAGATCATCAACAAAAAAGAAGGACTCACACTTTCTGAAAATGACATCTATAATGCCAGAGAAAAGCTGGGAATCAAACTGGAATACAATGAAGTAGATACCTGTGCCGCTGAATTTAAGGCACTCACACCCTACCTTTACTCTACGACCAATATCAGTGCACTTCCCACTTCGACAAGCGCAGTGACCGATGTGGTGCCTGAGGCTCTCGAAGGCAAGAAGGTCCTTGTTATTGGTGGTGGCCCTAACCGAATTGGTCAGGGTATTGAGTTTGACTACTGTTGTGTGCATGCAGCCTTTGCACTGGAAGATATGGGGGTTAAATCCATCATGTACAACTGTAACCCTGAAACAGTTTCTACAGATTATGATACTTCCGATATCCTCTACTTTGAACCAATTGACTTTGAACATGTCAGAAATGTCATTGAGGTAGAAAAGCCAGACGGTGTCATCGTACACTTTGGGGGGCAAACCCCACTGAAGCTCGCGAAGAACCTTACTGCCATCGGAGCCAAAATATCCGGTACGAGCGCAAAGGTCATTGACCTTGCAGAAGACAGAGAACTTTTTTCAGACTTTATTAACACGCTGGGTCTCAAACAGCCTGACAACGGAACAGTATTTTCCAAAGAAGAAGCTATAGTCGTAGCCAACCGCATAGGGTATCCTGTGCTTGTACGTCCTTCTTTTGTACTTGGCGGGCGTGGTATGAAGACCGTATATGCAGATGATGAGTTAAAACAATACATGGATGAAGCTGTCAGTGTATCCAATGACGCACCCGTACTCATAGACAAGTTCCTGGACAATGCCATAGAACTTGATGTGGATGCGATCTGTGACGGTAAAGATGTCTACATCGGTTCTGTCATGCAACATATTGAAGAAGCAGGTATCCACTCTGGAGACTCGGCCTGTTCACTGCCTCCTGTGAGTATCTCTGAAGCGCTTCAGGAAGAAGTGAAAGACCAAACTGCCAAGATCGCCCTTGGTCTTGGTGTTGTTGGACTTATGAACATCCAGTATGCTATCCATAAGGGTGAGATCTATCTTATCGAAGTCAACCCAAGAGCATCCCGTACTGTTCCGTTTGTCTCCAAGGCAACAGGCGTTCCTCTTGCCAAAGTGGCTACCAGGGTGATGATACAAGGCGACCTCAAGGAAGCATTGAAGTTTTACGATACATTCGGTGTGGTGAACTTTGACAAAGAGATCATGGAACCGACACTGAAAAATCATATAGCCGTGAAAGAAGCGGTATTCCCATTCAACAAACTGCCGGGATCGGATCTTATCTTGGGTCCTGAAATGAAGTCGACGGGTGAAGTGATGGGTATTTCAGCCAATTTCGGTATGAGTTTTGCCAAGTCTCAGTTTGCATCCAAGAACATCATACCTCTGGAAGGCAAACTCTTTTTGTCACTCACAGAAGTAGACAAGTCCGGTGCGGGTGAAGTAGGTAAGATGTTCACAGATCTTGGCTTTGAGATCGTTGCCACTTCCGGGACACATGCTGCACTTGAAGCCTCGGGAGTCGCTTCCACCAAAGTACTCAAGATCAGCGAAGGACGTCCAAATATAGACGATATGATAAAAAATGAAGAGATAGCCATTGCCATCAACACTTCTGACAATGCAGGCAGCAAGACAGATGCCAGAACCATCAGGCAGTCCGTATTGGCAAACCATGTAGCCTATTTTACCACTTTGGCTGCTGCAAAAGCGACTGCACTGGCCATCAAAGAACTTAAATCACAAGGCGGGGAACTGGTACCCCATGCGCTGCAGGATTATTTGCGCTAATGCAATGGGAGAGAACATGTTCAAAGACAAAGTTTTTTTGACACAGACCGATACAACGATCGGGTTTGTCTCTCAAAATGCCGACAAACTCACTGCCCTTAAACAAAGACCCCCGCATAAACACTATATCAAGGCAGTAAACAGCCTCAAGACCTTGGATGCTTTTACCCGTGTACCCTCTGCACATCGCAATAGGGTCAGAAGAAGCAAAAAAACAACCTTTATCTTGTCAGATTCGAAATCATACAGGGTTATCAAAGACAAGCATCACCTTTTGCTTCTAAACCGTTTAAAGTGGGCTTACACAACATCTGCCAACCTCAGTGGCAAAGCGTATGATGAAACTTTTGCCACACAAGCTGCTGATGTGATCATTGGCCCGCTGCAGACAACCAAGGAAGCCTCAAAGATCTATAAGCTAGGGGTAAAGACCATCAAAAGGATACGATAATGTCAACAGTCTATGCAAACAAAACCATAAAAATAGAAATAGAGACATCAGAGATACCATGGCTAAAGATCTTTACCCAAACGCCATACAAAGAAATGAGCGAGGTGCCCAAAGAGATACGTGTAGAGATCTATGCATTGCTTGATCTTATAGAAAAAGAGATGCTTGCCTACTACAAACCTGCAAAAATAAACATAGCATCTTTTGGAAATTACGTACCGCATGTACACTGGCATATTATGGCACGTTTTAAAGAAGACAGCTACTTCCCTGAACCTATGTGGGGCACCAAACAAAGAGAGGCTTCTTTAGCACTCCCTTCACTGGAAGATTTTTGTAACTTAGTGAAGGAGAAAATAGATGGAAAATGAGGAACTCCTGGATCTGTATTTGGAAAAACTGCGCCAACTGGCTTTGGAAAAACTTG
>CAYXZY010000168.1:0-3924 GCA_964469685.1 uncultured Sulfurovum sp.
AAAAAGATCATCGACTTTGGATGGTGTGAAGATATGGCTTGATACCCATGATTGGATCCTTATGATACCTGACCAGTACAGTGACCATCTCAACTTGTACATTCAAGCAGCTGACACACGCTCAGGTGAAGAGATCTTGGCTACTTATAGCGCCAAAATAAAAGAATGGTCTACATCCTAATGTCACAAGTATCACTTAATCTCAGCTTTTTCTGGCATATGCATCAGCCCGATTACAGGGACAGTGAAGGTGTGATGAGTATGCCCTGGGTTTTTTTGCATGCAATCAAAGATTATTATGAGATGCCGTGGCTTTTAAGCCAATATGACGGCCTCAAAGCAACCTTTAATATCACGGCACCTTTGATCGAACAATTAAATCTTTACAGTGAACCTTTAAAATATGACCGTTTTTTATGTTTGTGGGAGCAGCACCCCTCTAAGTTAAACAAAGAGGACAGAGAGTGGCTTGTCAAGACCTGCAAATCTACCCAGTATGAAACAATGATAAAGCCTATTCATGCACTCGACCTGCTTTACCACAAAGAAGAATTGGATGATGAGGAATTGATCGATTTTGAGATGCTTTTTATGTTGGCATGGTGCGGAAACTATCTGCGACAGGAGAACAGACTTGTTATGGAACTTTTTAAAAAAGGTCATGGTTTTACCCAGTCAGAGAAGACACAGTTGCTCAGTGAATTGAGTAGGTTCATTGCCGGTATTTTACCTTTTTATGCGCGCTTACAGAAAGAAGGTGTTATCTCACTTTCCACCACACCGTATAATCATCCAATCTTACCCCTGCTTTTAGACATGAACAATGCAAAGCGAGCCAATCCTCAGACAACGATTGTGGACAATCCCATAGCACTTCGTGATGATGCCATTGAGCAGGTAGAACGTTCCATTACATTGTACGAGGAGACCTTTGGGTCAAAACCTACAGGATTCTGGCCGGCAGAAGGTGCCGTGGATGAGGAGAGTGTTGCTATCTATAAAGAACGGGGGATCTCCTGGATAGCTACCGATGAAAGTATATTGTTTCGTTCACTGGGAAACGATGACCGCACGAACCTCTATAAGCCTTATGATTTTAATGGGATGTGTATAGGTTTTAGAGATCACGGATTGAGTGATCTGATCGGATTCAATTACCGTTTCAAATCCGGACATGAGGCAAGCGAACATTTTATGCAGGCAATAGAACCCATTGCCAAAGAAAAAGATGCGACACTTTTTGTGATACTTGATGGAGAAAATGCATGGGAATTCTATGAAAACAATGCCTATGATTTTTTTACTTCACTCTATGGGCGTTTTAGTGACACACCTTGGTGCAAGACCGTGACCATGGATGAAGTCTCTCACCTTACGAACAAAGGATTACTGGAACATCTGGCTCCGGGCAGCTGGATACACGGCAATTTTGATACCTGGTCGGGAAACAGTGAAAAGAACCGCGCCTGGGAACTTATCTATCAGACCTATCGTGATGTGGAAAATTATGATGCCAAAGTCTCTGCGGAAGTGGCAGAAAAGATCAGGTTCCACTTTTTGGCATCTGAGTGCAGTGACTGGTTCTGGTGGTATGGTGATGACCATGTCACCGAGTTTGGTTTGGAGTTTGATGCATTGTTCCGCGGGCACCTGATAAGCATCTATAAGCTTCTGCAAATGCAGCCGCCTGCAGATCTCTACATGCCCATTCTTTCACACAAAAGTACCGTATCATTTTTGCTCAAGCCCCAGGCAGAAATCAGCCCGTCCATAGATGGTAAAAAAAGTTCATTTTTTGAATGGATCGGAGCAGGCTGCATCGATGAGTCCAAGCTGTATTCTACCATGGATAGAGTGCGCGGACCCATAGAGAAGATATATTACGGCCATGATGATGCAATGGTATACCTGGCTTTTGAAGGATCGCTGGATACCAGAGGGACATCAAGTCTGCGTCTTGAAGTGATCATAGAGGAAACAGGAGAGCATCTGCATTTTTCTCTACAGTCCGGTAAGCATTTTAAAGACGAGAAGACTGTGATGGCGCTAGGCGAGCGACTGGAACTGGGTCTTGGCAAAGCATATTTTAAATCTTGCAGTGCCGTACACCTTCGGTTCGAGATCATGCGGGGAAATGACATCATACAGACCATGCCGGGCTATGGGGCACTTTATGTGGATATGCAAGAAACATATGTGCAGAACTGGTTTGTATAGAAAAATGATTGTATTTGTGAGGAAATAATATGGCAAAAACAACAAAATTACTTTTTGGAATTCACATGCACCAGCCCATAGACAATTTTGATTGGGTGATCGAACATGGGGTTGAAGTATGTTATGGTCCTTTTTTTGAGGTAATGAGTAAATACCCCCAGTTCAGATTTTCTGTCCACTGCAGCGGCTGGCTTATGGAACAGATACAGTCATCTTATCCTAAACTCTATGGTCAGATCAGGAGTTTGGCCGCTCAGGGCAGCATTGAACTTTTTTCTGCAGGGTATTATGAGCCTATACTCAGTGCCATTCCTTCGGGAGACAGAGTGACGCAGATAGATATGCTAAGCAAAGCTATACAATCCGATTTTAAACAGAACCCTAAAGGGCTTTGGCTCACCGAACGTGTTTGGGAATCATCTTTGATACCGGACTTATCGACAGCAGGCATAGAATATATGGTCATTGATGATTATCATTTCCAGTGTGCCGGATTTGATGAAGAGGTTTTGGACGGCTACTATTCAAGTGAAGAGGGCGGGCATGATCTGGGGCTTTTCCCCATCAGTAAGAAGCTGCGATATGCGGTACCGTTTTTAACGGTAGAGAGTGCTATGAAAGCCATTAGATCCTATGACAGAAAAGAGAATTCAGCTGCAATCATTTTTGATGACGCTGAGAAGTTCGGCATGTGGCCAGGCACCCATGAATGGGTCTATGAAAAAGGCTGGCTAGAGCAATTTGTTGAGGCAGTGCTTGAAGATGACAAGATCGAAACCATGCAGTTCAAAGAATATTATGAACAGGAACGTACGCGCGGGATTGCCTATCTTCCCAATACCTCTTACTATGAAATGGGTGAATGGAGTCTGCGTGCTGATGACGCACTGGCACTTGAATCTTTCAAATCTGAAATGGGTCATGAGCGCTATGAAAAGGAGGGTGTCAAGTTCTTAAAAGGCGGTATCTGGAAAAACTTTTTTGTCAAATATGAAGAAAGCAACCGCATGCATAAACGTACTTTGGAGCTTTCAAAAGTACGTCTGAGTGTGAACAAAACGAAATTTGACATCGCCCTGTACAAGGCTCAGACCAATGATGCACTCTGGCATGGAGTCTTTGGTGGCTTGTACCTTCCCAATCTAAGAGACAATGTGTATAGATATATCATTGAAGCCGAAAATGTCCGTTATGGCAAAAAGAATGTATTGTCCAGTGATCAGAATGAGCGGGACGGTTATGACAAAATCAAAGCTGTCTCTGCAAAATACATCTTCCGTTTTGATGCGGCTTATGGAGGTCAGATGGTAGAATTTGATCACAGGAAAGCTTGTTTTAACTGGCAAAATACGCTCACACGTCGAAAAGAAGCTTACCATCAGCGTCTGCTTTGTGATGAGAAAACAGTAGAAGTTGAGCCTGCAGAAGAGGGCATAGACACCATTCATCATGCAGCCCTGCAAATAGATGATTCACTGCGTGACGCGATCATCTATGATTGGTATCTGAAGAACTCTTTTGTGGATCATATCAGTGATGGGGGTTTTAACGCAGATACTTTCCGGCATTGTAATTTTCGAGAGTATGGAGATTTTGCAAACCAGCCTTTTGAGGTGCAACTCGAGAAAAAGAAAATGCAGTTTTCACGTAACGGAGGTCTGTATTTTCCACAAAAGGCACAGACACGTTTAGCTAAGATCTATACGC
>CAYXZY010000169.1:0-3839 GCA_964469685.1 uncultured Sulfurovum sp.
TCGCCCGAAAGTGTCCCGCCCATGTCAACAACCATCTGAAAGATCTCTTCAATGGCCTCATGCCCGTCATGCAGTTGTTTTTCATCTGAACCGTCCACCATGACATTCACGTGTATATTGCCATCGCCTGCATGGCCGAAACACGGTACTTTAAAGCCATATTTGTCACCGATCTTATAAATGTTGTTTAGGGCATCAGGCAGCATACTTCTAGGTACGGAGATGTCTTCATTCAGTTTTTTGGAGCCAAAGACGGTGATGGACTGGGAGGCATTACGTCTGGCCACCCATAGTTCATCTCTGTGCGCCTTGTCATGGGCAACAACAAATTCCTGTGCATTGTTTTCCTTGAATGACCTTTCAAGTGTTTCCAGCTGAAAGTCCACTTCTTCCGGAACATTCCCATCCACGTCACCGATGAGAAGTGCCCCCGCATCAGCAGGCAGGTCAATACCGAGTTTTTCTTTGAGTGCCTGAACCACAAGTGCATCCATAAATTCCATCGCTACAGGGTTGGCACCCCCTGCGAGTGATTTGAAAACAGCGTTCATGGCGTCCTCTACAGAAGGGAAGATGCCCATATAGCCTTTTGTGAATTTTGGTTTGGGTATGAGCTTGAGTGTGATCTCTGTGAGCACTGCAAGGGTACCTTCGGAGGCTATGAGGATACCTGCGGTGTTGTAGCCAGCCACATCTTTGATGGTACGTTTTCCGGCACGTATGATGTCACCGTTGGCACGCACCGCGCGCAGTGCCATGACATAGTCTTTGGTGATGCCGTATTTGGCTGCACGCATACCGCCTGCATTTTCACTCACATTGCCCCCAAGAGTGGAGTACTCTTCACTGGCAGGATCCGGCGGGTAAAAGAGCCCGACCTTTTCTACAGCTTTTTGCAGATCCATGTTGATCACCCCCGGCTGCACAACGGCTACCATGTTCTCCATGTCGATCTCCAAGATCTTGTTCATGTGTTTTTCCATCCCGAGGATGATACCGCCATTGGTAGGGAGTGCACCGCCGGTGAAGCCTGACCCGGCACCTCTTGGGGTGATGACAATGCCATGTTCATTGCAGTAGGCAAGAATGGCTGAGACATCTGCTTCATCCCTGGGGAAGACAACGGCTTCGGGTTCATACCGTGTACGTGTCGCATCATAAGAGTAGGCGATGAGGTGTGCCTTGTCTGAGTAGACATTTTCTTTGCCTACAAGTGTTTCAAAGTGTGTGATGTGTTTTTTGTCCAGCATTATATCTCGCTCATAAGTTGATAGTAATTCCCTTTGGCACTGCTGCCGAACCACCCCGAATCAATCTCATCAAAACGCATAAAGAAAGGCACTTTACCTTTGGACGGCAAGCCTGTAAGTGTTTTTTGCCCTACGACCTTGCTTGAGACCGGGTCAAGCAGTTTGGCACCGTCCTTGGTTACAATATAGACAAGCCCCACCTGATAGGATTTGGCAAAAGAGGCCAGGTTCTCTTTATTTGGTGCACCATCCCCTACTTTTGCCAAATACAGTGCATAGAGATCAGGATGTACCCAGTTTTTAGCATGTGCAGAAGTGATCTTTGCATAGGTGTCGGCATCTGGTGCCAAAAGGAGGACATTGTTGTAGAGGTAGCCCCCGATGACCTTGTCTCCGGGTTTGACCGTCGTTTTTATGGTAGGAAGCTCATCATGGTGTATGATGTCACCGCCTATGAGCGCTGCATTTGTAGCATTTTGCTGCACGACACGGCTTGTGATGGCTTCCAGCGCATTACCATAGTCATGTATCACCACACCTGACATGCCATTGACCGGAAAATTGGTATCCAGTTCAAGTGATTTACCTGACACTTTTAAGACAGATGTATGTACCGACTGAGGAAAAAAATCTGAGAAAATCGGTAAAGTGAGTAGGGCGATCAGTGCTATTTTGCGCATAGCTATCCTTTAGTATGTTTATAGTGATTCGATTATACAAGCAAAAGAGTTAAACTTTATTGATGCTTTGAGATTAACCAAATTAAGTTATAATCATGCTACTAATATTTGGTAATGGAGTAGAATGAGATATCTTGTAGTATGGATAGTGATAGCAAGTGCTCTGTTCGGAGCAAAAGTAAGCCAGAGCACATGGCAGGAGGGGCAGACTTTTTCAGAGTATTTGGAAAAGTATGGTATTACCACTGATGTATTGAATGACATCTCCGAGGAAGACCAGAAATTTCTTTCTGAGATCGATAGCCATTATGATTTTTATGAGTTAAAAGACAAGAACGGCGCACTTTTGCAGGCACTCATACCTATCAGTGAAGTGATGCAGATCCATTTAAGCAAAGACAGAAAAACCCATGAATACAGTTTTGATATCATACCCATAGAGTATGAGACTGAGGAATATTACGCCAAAGTCATCATAAAAAACAACCCCTACACCGATACGCTCAATACGCTGCATAACAAAAAAGTCGCCAAACGCCTCAGCTCGGCGCTTAAAGGGGTGATAGACGGTCGAAAACTGCACAAAGGCGATGAGATAAACTTTGTGTATGAACAGGGTACACGTATGGGCAAGCCTTATCTTATGCCGAACATAAAGATAGCACGTGTCAAAACGGGCAATACGGAAAAATTTGTCTATGTGGATGAAGACGGGGATGGTTTTGCAGAGACTGGCAAATCTGTTGCCTATACCGTTACGGGTAAGAAAAAAGTGACCTATACCAAAAAAGTGCCGGTAAGCAGCAGTAAGTCCCGCTTTACTATGCCTTTACGAAACCCCCGCATTACATCCAGTTTTTCATACAGAAGATACCATCCTATCCTCAAACGCTACAGGCCGCACCATGGTACTGATTTTGGAGCAAAAAGAGGTACGCCTCTTCTGGCTGTGAATGCCGGAACGGTAAGTTTCTCCGGTTGGATGGGAGGCTATGGCAAAGTGGTCAAGATCAGGCATGGCGGAGGGTATGAGTCACTCTATGCCCATCAGAGCCGTACGCGTGTCAAACGGGGGCAGAAAGTCAAAAGAGGACAGATCATAGGTTATGTGGGCAGCACAGGAAGAAGTACGGGACCTCATTTGCATTTTGGACTAAAGAAAAACGGCAGATGGATCGACCCTATGAAAGTATTGCGTAAAAAATCCATCAAATCCTCTGTGCTGAAAAAGTTTACCAAGTATGAAAAAGTGACCACCACCAAATACAAAAATGTCGCCATCAAGGGTGTCAAAGAAAAAAGAGCCAAGCTGTTACGGTATGTGAAAAACAATGAACCTAGTTACATATGGAGTCAATGATCATGGAAAATAAGATAGAAAATTTTACACTGCACCCTCTGGAAGAACCCAAATTCATCGCCACTTCTTTTGCCACATACACGCAAAACGGTATACAAAAAGACTGGGAGATCGTCAAGGCACATGACTCTGTGGCAATACTCATTTACCATAAAAACAAAGATGCCTTTGTACTTGTCAAGCAGTTCAGGCCTGCGGTATATCTTAACAATCATGATGGTCTGACAGTGGAACTTTGTGCTGGCATCGTAGACAAAGAACTGCCTCTTGCGCAGATAGCCAAAGAAGAAATAGACGAGGAGTGCGGTTATGATGTCCCGCTTGAGAAGATAGAAAGGGTCACTGCATTTCACACTTCTGTAGGGTTTGCAGGCTCCAAGCAGACACTTTACTATGCTGAAGTAGATGAAGGGATGAAAGTCTCTGAAGGAGGCGGGATAGATGATGAGCAGATAGAAGTGATATATTTGCCTGTCAGTGAGGCCAAAGCAATGATCTTTGATGAGAACATTGCAAAGACCCCCGGGCTTATGTTTGCATTTATGTGGT
>CAYXZY010000170.1:0-3822 GCA_964469685.1 uncultured Sulfurovum sp.
CCGGTGCCACCATCTTGGGCAAATGTGAGTTCATGAACCCTACTTCCTCTGTCAAAGACAGGATTGCATTCAATATGATCAATGAGGCACTCCAGTCTGGCAGGATCAATGAACACTCAACCATTATTGAACCCACATCCGGCAATACAGGCATCGGATTGGCAGCCATTTGTGCGGCCAAAGGACTCAAACTTATACTTACTATGCCTGAATCCATGAGTATAGAAAGACGAAAACTTTTAACACACTTGGGTGCTGAGATCGTCCTTACTCCGGCACTTGAGGGTATGGGCGGCGCCATCGAAAAAGCCGGGGAACTTGAAAAAGTCCTGGACAATGCGGTGGTCTTACAACAATTCAACAACCCCGACAATCCTGAAATACACAGGAGAACCACCGCCCCTGAAATCCTGAAATCCTGTGACAATGCACTGGATATCTTCATCGCTGCAGTGGGTACAGGGGGGACACTCACGGGAACAGCTGAAGTCCTCAAGCAACACCTTCCCCACCTGGAAAGCATCGCCGTTGAGCCAAAAACATCAGCAGTTCTTGAAGGCGGCAATCCCGGCCCGCATAAAATTCAGGGTATTGGTGCAGGATTTGTTCCAAGCATCCTGAATACGGAGATATACAATGAGGTGATCGCCGTCAGCGATGAAGATGCTTTTGCCATGGCACAACAAGTGGCCAAAGACGAGGGCTTGCTTATAGGTATCTCCGCAGGTGCCAACCTGTATGCTGCATACCTCGTCGCTTCACGCCCAGAAAACCAAGGAAAAACCATTGTGACCATACTGTGTGATACCGCTGAGCGATACCTCTCCACTGAGCTTTTTCAGAGTTAATGTCAACACCAACACTTCTGGAAACAATAAAGATAGAAAATGGTGAGGTCTTCAACCTTGCCTGTCACCAGACCCGTTGTGACCAAAGTCGAAAAGCGCTGTTTCATACACAAGATACCCTTGATCTTGCATCCTATATCCACCCTCCTCCCACAGGGCTTTGGCGCTGTCGTATCTTGTATGCAGAACAAATCCGAAGCATCGAATATATACCCTATGCAAGCAAAGCGCTAAAGCGTTTAAAGATAGTCTCTTCTAATCTCGAGTACAGCTATAAATATGCTGACAGAACCGCTCTTGATACACTGGTACAGGCTCAGCAAAATTTTGATGATATCATTATTGAAAAAGAGGGCTATCTTACGGACACATCTATTGCAAATATTGCATTTTATGATGGTACAGTATGGTATACCCCGCAAAAACCTTTACTTAAAGGATGTATGAGGGCAAAACTTATAGATGACGGATTTTTGCAAACAAAAGCCATACGCTCAGACGATCTCAAAGATTACACACAAGTAGCTTTAATGAATGCTATGCTAGGATTTAAAGTATTAAAAGACGTACAGATTGAAGATCTACAAGGTAAGACCTATGACTATTAACCTCTTTCAGACACCGGAATACAAAGCTATTATCTCTGATCATATCAGCAAGACCATCGGGTATTTGCTGAACAAAAATCAAGAGTTTGCGCTGGCTTGTCAAGTTGAACACCTTGATTTCAACCCTGAACTCCCCAAAGACCTAAAAGAGAGTTTTCATGACACGGTGCTCTTTATCTTGAGTGGATATACCCTTGAAAGTGCTGCATTGGAAGACGAATACTTTTCATTTGAAGCGGGCTTTGGCCCCGAGAACTTTGGATCAACCGTTACTGTACCCCTGCTTGCTATCAAACAGATACTCGTAGGCGAAAATCCCATTGTACTCAATATGGCTGAATTCGAGAGGAACAAAGCACCGGAAGCTACCAAGATAGTGCCAAGCAAAAACTCTATGGACGCTTTGCTTAAAAACCCTGAAAATAAAAAACTGTTAAAAAAGAGAAAATAGAATGACGCTTATGCGTCACAATGTCCTGTCAAAATAAAATCAACCACATTGTCCACATAGGCGTTGTGTTTATTTTCTTTAGAATAGGCAATATAAAACTTACGCGTCATCGTATAGCCTCTAAGACGTGCTTCAAAAAGTTCACCTTTTGCCACTTCATCTTCAATGGCATATTTGGAGATCACAGACACCACGGGCTTAGCTTCATCTTTTTCACTCTTCTTGATCGTTTGCAGGACTGCGGATGTATGGTTCACTTCTGACAGTACATCAAAACTTTTACATGAAATACCCAACTCTTCAAATACCTCTGAGACTATCTGTCTTGTATGTGAACCCTCGTTACGGCAGACCCAGGAAAAATCGTACAGTTCTTCGGTTTTCAATGTTCTAGGTATAGGAACATTCGAGACAACGACCAACTCATCTTCCAGCCATTCCCTATAGACAATGTCGTTGTCCATTACCTGAGATTCTATCAGTCCGACATCCAGTTTTCTGTCTTTTAGTTTTTCGATGATAGTATCACTGGATTCTATGGTAAGGTTGATATCGTTATGGATGGCCTTGCCTATGGTGTTCAGACATTGTCCCGGTATCACATAGGTACCGATGGTATATGAGGCACCCAGTTTAAAGGTGATCTCTTTATTGATGATCTTTAAGATATCTTTTTCAGCATTATGGATCTCTTTTTCAAGTTTGGTTGCCACCTTATATAGCTCCTCACCTTCGTTCGTGAGTTTAATACCATTTTTTTTACGCTCAATGACCTTACAGGCAAGGTATTTTTCTATGAACTTGATCTGTTGAGTGACGGCAGGCTGAGATATACCCAGTTTAGCTGAGGCTTTTGAAAAACTTCTTTCACGTGCGACGGTTAAGAATGTTTCTAATTTTACAAAATCTTTTAACATTGTTGACTTCCCTTGGTAATAACAAAATTACATATTATTCTTTTTACAAATTTAAGTAATTATATCAAATTATACTTAAATGAAACATAACAACAACTTATTCTACTGATTACCTTTCACATCTATACAGCTACAGCATAGAGTAAACCTTTTAAAGGTATAATGTATAGATACTAGGAGCGTTACACAGCAATGGAAGTGATTTTTGATACATTAAACCCCTCACAACGAGAAGCAGTAGAACACATAGACGGTGCCATGCTTATACTTGCAGGTGCAGGGTCAGGCAAAACCAAAACACTGACTGCAAGACTCGCATACCTTGTAGGGGTTGTGGGCATTGACCCTGCCAACACGCTCACCCTCACTTTTACCAACAAAGCAGCTGCAGAAATGCGTGAACGTGCCCTCAAACTCATGCCTGAAAAAGTAAGCTATCCTCCTCTTTTATGTACTTTCCATAAATTTGGCTTACTTTTTTTAAAATTTCACATTGAAAAACTGGGACGAAGCAATGCTTTTGTCATCATAGACAGTGATGACAAAAAACGTCTTCTGCGCTCCATTGCCAAAGAACTCAAAATAGACCTCAACATCGCATTCATCGCCTCGGAGATATCCAAATACAAAAACTCCATACTGTCTCCGGAAGAAGTGATTGCAGCAGCAGAACTGCCTGATTATAAAAAAATTGCAAGCATCTATGAGGTCTACCAAAAAAATATAGAAGAGAACAATCTTGTAGATTTTGATGACCTTCTTATGCTCACCTACAAAATTCTCAAGCAGGATGATGCCCTGCGTAAAGAGACCAGCCATCGTTATCAGTACATCATGGTTGATGAATACCAGGACACCAATGAACTGCAGTTTCAACTGCTTGAACTTCTCTGCTCTGAACACAACAACCTCTGTGTGGTAGGTGATGACGACCAGAGTATCTATGGGTGGCGTGGTGCGAACATTCGCAACATCCTGGAATTTGCAGACAATTTTGA
>CAYXZY010000171.1:0-3796 GCA_964469685.1 uncultured Sulfurovum sp.
GTGGGTATTATTGCAGAAGTGGTCAAAAAGGGCGAGTTTCAAAAAACTGCTAAGGAGCGTAAAATGCTGTATGAGATTGCAAGACTTAAACACCATTTTGTGGTATGTTATCACAACGAATTTACCATACAAGTGACCAAACAACTTCGTGAAAACCACATTCCTTTTGTGGTCGTTGACCCCAGAGAAGATATGGAAGACATAGCCAAAAAATACCATTATCCCTATTTTGTAAGTGCAGAACCGCATACGGAAGCAGGGATTCTCAAGTCACATCTTTCTTCAGCCAAAGGTGTGATCACACTGGCAGACAACGTGGCGGACAACATTGCGACTATTGCTTCTGCGCGCCTGTATGAAAAAGAGATAGTGCGCGGGCGAAAATACCTTATCATTGCCAATGCAAAAAACCATGAAGACGACCAGAAACTGCTCAAACTCGGTGCAGACAAAGTCGTCACTGCAACCAAGCTGATGGCGCAACGTGTCAATGCTATGGCAGCACGTCCGGATATGGAAAACCTTTTGGAGGAATTTCTCTACAAAAAAGACACGCCGCTGGATATGGAAGAGGCCAGAGTCTCCAAAACCTCCTGGCTCATCCTTAAAAAGATCAAGGTTGCCCGCTTTAGAGATGTGGCCAATGTCACGATCATCGGTATCCGTCAAAAAGACGGCAAGTTCATTCCTATGCCCAAAGGAGATACCATTATCATGCCGGAGTCAAAACTTCTTCTCATAGGCACCAGTGAAGGTATCTACAAGGCCAAAAAGATCATACGTAAAAAAGAAAAGCCTGAAGAACTGAAGTTCATATAGGGCAGCCCTGAAGGCTATACAAACAAAAAGAGTAACATATGTTTAAGCTAACTGAATTAGAAAACGGTCTTGAAAATGTACAAGGCTTTTACTGTGGTGCAACCAATGTAGGTATGCGGACCAATCCTGCAAACTCGGGAGTTTCGGATGTGGACGGCGATGTTGCCTTTATACGCTCCGAAGTGCCATGTGACATTGCTGCGGTCTTTACAACAAACACCTTCCAGGCAGCCCCCATCAAACATTTTCAACACTATGGTGAAGATTTTCAGACAGATTTTGTACTGGTCAATGCAAAAAATGCCAATGCCATGACTGGCCAAAAAGGCATTGACGACATACATGCCATTATGTCAAAACTTGAAGAAAAACAAAAGGTGCTAAACCCTGTGATGTCATCCACCGGGGTGATCGGGTACCGCTTGCCCGTAGACAAGATCGTCTCTGCTTTTGATGCCCTGGACTTTCATGCAAAGAACTCTCATGCTGCAGCACGTGCCATCATGACCACAGACAGTTTCAAAAAAGAGCTTGCCTATAAAGTCGTGCTTGATGACGGAAGCACATTTAACATTGCTGCCATCTGCAAAGGTGCCGGAATGATCAATCCTGCTATGGCTACCATGCTCTGTTTTGTCATCACGGATGCAGCAGTTCCCAAAACAGATATGGCTGCACTCCTGAGTGATGCGACAGAACAGTCATTTAACCGTATCTCTGTCGATGGAGACACTTCAACCAATGACACAGTCATGCTGCTGAGCAATGCACAAAGCGATACCTACGACAAAGAGACTTTTGGAAACGCACTGAACAAGATGATGTTTGAACTGTCCATGATGATCCTGAAAGACGGAGAAGGTGCCAACAAACTCGTAGCGTTTGAAGTCAAAGGTGCCAAAACAGTAGAGGATGCCAAAATAGCCTCTAAGGCACTGAGCAACTCTCTTCTTGTAAAGACCGCACTCTTTGGGGAAGACCCAAACTGGGGTCGTATTGCCTCGACCATCGGTGCTTCAGGGGTAGCATGTGATGAAGAAACGCTTACCATCCATTATGATGACCTGCTCATCTACTCCCATACACATAGAGAGCTTGACAAAGACCGCGAAGACAAAGCCTACAACATCATGAAACAAGACAGCTTCAAAGTCACCTGTGACCTAGGACTAGGCAATGCAAGCTATACCTCATATGGATGTGATCTCAGTTATGAATATGTAAAGATAAATGCCGAATATCGTACATAATGAAGCTGTATCAATTTTATTTCATGGCCAAAATGTTATACTATAAGTATCCAAACAACAAAGGAGTCACATGCTACACGAATACAAAGATGAGATACACGAATTGAAAATGAACAATGCACACTTTGCGAGGATTTTCGACAAACACAATGAGCTTGATCAAAAAATTGAACATGCTGAGATGGGAGATACGCCTATGACAGATATGGAGATTGAAACACTTAAAAAAGAGAAGCTTCTTTTAAAAGATGAAGCCTATAAAATGATCATGGACTACAAAAAATCCAAAGCATAATCCGACATGACCCGAGCCATGGGTCACATTAACTTTTTTTTCCTATAATACATAAAAATTATAGGAATTTCTATGAAACTGCATTTTGCTTCACTTGCCATCCTTACTACTTTTACACTTTTACTTGCTCAGGAAACCAACATAGATATGCATGGAGGTAAAGAGCATAAGCTCCCTTCGGCCATACCTGCCAAAAAAGCAGAAATATTTTACGGCAAAGTGCTGGAGATCAAATCTGCCATGGGCTACAAGTATCTCAAAGTAGATGAAAACGGTACAGAAAACTGGATCGCTATAGCCAATGCACCGGTAAAAATAGGTGACAAGATTGGATTTGACAAAAAAACCGTGATGAAAAACTTCAAAAGCAAGTCTTTAGGCCAGGACTTTGAGGAAATCTACTTCGCCTCGGAGGTCTATCTGCCACAACAAAAAAGTGGGCCTAAAAGCATGAAA
This sequence comes from uncultured Sulfurovum sp., assembly GCA_964469685.1. Classification (GTDB taxonomy): domain Bacteria; phylum Campylobacterota; class Campylobacteria; order Campylobacterales; family Sulfurovaceae; genus Sulfurovum. The sequence goes on from CAYXZY010000171.1 coordinate 2,821, forward strand.
GACCTGCTTGGACTGGGCACAGCCAAAAAAGACCCTCATGCAGGTATGCAAACAGCTATGACAGCACCGGCGGCTGACGAAAAACCAGCCAAACCCTTTGTGAAAAAAGAGAGCTACACGGTAGAAGAAGTGCATATGTGGAGAAAAAATCTCAAAGACCAGAATATCACACTAGAAGGAACCGTGTTTAAAGTCTCAAAAGGCATCATGAAGCGTGACTGGGTACACCTGGGAGACGGTACAGGCAATGAGAAAAATCTCACTGACGACCTTGTCTTTACAGCACCCACATCTAGCATAAAAGCCGGAGATAAGATAGTTGCCAAAGGTACTGTTGCTGTTGATAAAGATTTTGGATACGGCTATTTCTACCCTGTCATCATAGAAAAATCTACATTTGAAGCAAAATAGTGGCAGGCTTTGATACCATAGAAGAGATACCCTCTTCTCTTTTACATACGCTAGATAATCTAGGCTTTACCAGTATGTCAGAGATACAGGAAAAAGCCATCAACCCCATTTTGGAAGGGCGTGATATCTTGGCACAGTCCAAGACTGGCTCGGGTAAGACATTGGCTTTTGGAATCCCTAGTGTCATGTCTACCAACACCAATGATTTTAAACCCCAAACCATCATCATCACGCCCACCAGAGAACTGGCTGATCAGATAGCCGTTGAACTTCGAAAAGTAGCTGCGTACAAAGCCAACCTCAAGATACTCACTCTGTATGGTGGTGTACCACTGCGTGCACAGGCAGAGTCTCTTGCCAAAGGGGCACACATACTCATAGGGACACCCGGGCGTATACAAGACCACTTAGCCAAAGAGACTTTGAGCCTCGAGAGCATCAAAACACTGGTACTGGATGAAGCCGACCGTATGCTTGATATGGGATTTTATGATGAGATCGTCAAAATAGGCTCCAATATGCCAAGAGGAAAACAAACACTTCTCTTCTCTGCTACCTTTCCTGC
>CAYXZY010000172.1:0-3790 GCA_964469685.1 uncultured Sulfurovum sp.
CCGAAAGGTTAACAAACTCCGCCATCTTCACTATTTCATCATACTTCGCCCAGATGTAACCGCTCTCACCTGTACAGCAATGCCCCCCGCAGGCCTCACAGGCTGAGGGGTCGAATTTGTAGTTGTATTGTTCGTGTGTCATAAATTCCATCGTTAAAAATCCCCTTTTATACTATGTGTGTTCGCTTTTTCAAATGCTTTCATAGCATTTTTCCTATAGGCATTGTTGTCATCAAATACCACAAAAGGCGGCATGATCTGTGTCATGGACTTAGAGTTGTTGCGTGCGGCTATCATGACCAACTTTGACTCTCTGTCTATTTTGGAATGTACAAACTGTATCTTCTCAGGGTTTATACCATGTATTTTCAAATGATGCAACAGTAAATCTATCTGCTTTGCATCATAACAGAAGATGAACCAGCCTTTTGGCTTGAGGAATGTTTTTACCTTTTTCACCAATGCCTCTATGGGCAGATGGTGTGCATATCGGGCAATATTCAGATGCGTATTTTCACTCTGGCGCACATTTTCGTCATAAAAAGGAGGATTTGAAATGATGAAATCATACCTGTCTTCTGTCTTCAGTTCAGTAAAGTCCCCTAAGTGGCTTTTAACCTCCAGTTTATTGAGTGCATAATTACACACAGCATAGTCCAACATCTTTTCCTGTTTCTCAACAATACTTGTCTTAAGATCAAAATCCCGACTCAGTAAAAGAGAGATGATCCCTACGCCACACCCCACATCAAGTAACGTACCCTTGGGTTTAAAAGTACATATAAAGTCATACAAAAAAATAGAGTCACTGTTATAGCAATACCCTGACGTAGGCTGGTAGAGAAACATAAACACCTCTATTTTTTGAGTAATTTTACAATAATTTCAGTATAATCACAACTATGAACGAAGAACTAGATATTGATTTACTCAATCCTCCATCAACGGACTTCTTTTATAATAGAACACAAAATGAGCAAAGCCCATTTTGCTACGCTAACACTGGGTTCACTTCAGCAGTGGGCTCATGCAACTGGTTGCATATAAGGAAAAGTATATGAACGAAGAACTAGATATTGATTTACTCAATCCTCCATCAACAGACTTTTCCATGCTTGACTATGACTGTGCGTACATCCCAGGCAATAAAGTACGCATGAACTACAAGTATGTCGCAAATGCTTCCAAAACATTTGCCACTGCTGTGATAGCACGCGGTTGGAGACGTTTTGGAAAGTACTTTTTTCACCCTATCTGCAATGGCTGCAGTGAATGCAAGAGTATCCGTATAGACGCACGGGACTACAAATTTACCAAGTCTCAACGTAAATCCATCAAACGCAATATACATACTAAAATCATTGTACAAAAACCAACGCTTACTTCTGCACACTTGAACCTCTATAACAAGTACCACAGTTTCAAAAGCCAAAAAGACGGATGGCAGCACCGCAACATCAGTCAACGTGAATACCACGAAAACTTTGTTGATGGTGCCCATGATTTTGGCAAGGAAGTCCTTTATATGGATGGGGACAAACTCATAGGGGTAGACCTTATTGATGTGCTGGATGACGGTATAAGCTCTATTTATTTCTATTATGATCCTGATTATGCACGTTTGTCATTGGGTACCTATTCGCTGCTTTACCAGATACAACTGGCCAATATATTGGATCTTCCGTGGATCTATTTGGGATACTGGGTAGAAGGATGTAAAGCTTTCGCCTATAAACCAAAGTTCCAACCCCAAGAGATACTCGATGACTTCCCGCATATCTCAGAGATACCACAGTGGCAAGCATGGGAAAATAGTGCAAAATAACTCCCTAGAAAGCCTATATCGGTACCTGGTAACTAGCACTTTTTCACAATTTTGGCTATAATCCACATTATGCAAGATAAGAACAAACAAGAGCTTCTAAGCCCAAAATCGACTGACTTTTGTATGGATGATCATAGCTGTAGCTATCTTCCGGGCAAACGTATGCGCATGAACTACAAACATGTTGATGTCGTTTCAACCACTTTTGCCACGGCAGTAGCACAGCGAGGATGGAGACGTTTTGGGCGTAACTTTATCTACCCTGTGTGTTATGCCTGTACCGAGTGTAAAAGTATGCGTATTGATGTTAAGAACTACAAATACTCAAAGTCTCAACGCAAAGCGATCAATCGTAATGAAGATACCAAGATCGTTATACAGTCACCCACGATCACACAGACACACCTGGACCTCTATAACAGCTACCATAACCACAAAGCCAAGTCTGACGGATGGGTACACAACGACATGACAGCAGATGAATACTTCGATCACTATGTGGATGGCGCCAATGATTTTGGAAAAGAGGTACTGTACTATATAGATGACAAACTCGTCTGTGTGGATCTCATCGATATCTTAGAAGACGGTATCAGCTCTGTGTACTGTTACTACGATACCAACTATCCTAGAAATTCTCTTGGCACCTATTCACTGCTTTATGAGATCAACATTGCCCAAAATCTGGGACTTGACTGGGTCTATCTGGGGTATTGGGTAGATGGGTGCAAAGCATTTGAGTACAAAGAGAACTTCCAGCCTATGCAGATACTCGAAGGCTACCCGCGTGTTTTTGAGAAACCCGAATGGAAAGAGTGGGTACCGCCTAGACCCTACTCACATTCCTCCTCAGATAAAAAGTCTAAATCGTAGCGATTATCTGTCCTTTTTTCTTGCCCACTTTAAAAAGAGTCTGTCAGGGTTTACCCTGCTGTCACTCTCTTCATCCGTCAGGATACACTCTGCCAATATCTTAGCCATCAGTGGCGCAAAGACGAAACCGCGTCCTCCAAGACCATTGAGTACATACAAACCATCGACATGCTTTAACTCCGGCTTCGCACCTCGCACTACAGCAGGGTAAGTCTCCAACATATAAGGCACATCTATCACTTTACCAACCAAAGGAAAATAGTCCTTCGAACCTGCACGCATACCGCAAAAAACTTCTTTAAGTTTCAAGTCAGCAGTATCGATGAGTGAGGAGGCTTTTTCTTTGAGGTTTAGGGCTTTTTGCTTACTACAAGGCACAGGTTCTTTTACCTCTTTCTCATGTGTCGCACCCAGCTTGATGATGCCGTCTATATTGGCACCTACAGACATGGCTTGATGCATACTGACATCTAGGTCTAGCTTCGAGCTAAAGTCTCCTCTGGTTCCCCATGTTCCACGTATGCCCATGTAGCGAAGATCAGCCAAATTACTTTCAAAACCTGTGGCAAGGATGATGTTTTTGGCTTCGACAAGCTCAGCCACCGATTTAGCATCGCCATCAAAAGGTTCCTGAACTGCTCGTCCTGACGATTCCTGAGCTTGCTGAAAGGTAGGTTCCTGAACTTCTTGAAAGGCGGGTTCCTGAGCGTCTCGAAAGGCAGGTTTGTGAGCGTCTCGAAATGTAGGTTCCTGAGCTTGTCGAAATGTAGGTTCCTGAGCTTGTCGAAGGACACACCATACTCCATTTTCTCTTTTTATCTCTTTTACTTCAGCTTGTATAACGTCTACATCCCTAAGTAAAAACTCACACACTTCTCTAGCATCACAATCCCCGGCATCAGGAAAATAAAAAGCATCAAATTCAGATGTGATACCAAGTGAATGGAGTTTTTCTTTGCTGTAGTTTTCATACTTTGTGTCATTATACTTCTCATACTCAGAAAACTTCTTGGCATCCTCTGAATCTTTTGGTATGCGTATGACACCCGATTGATGAAAGTGTTCTGGACATGTGGTGGTGTAAAAGTCTTT
>CAYXZY010000173.1:0-803 GCA_964469685.1 uncultured Sulfurovum sp.
AGTCTTCCGTAATATCCCTATACAACATATGCAGTACTCTAAAAAGCTGCTCTTTATATTCTATGCCTACCAACACACCAAAAATGGCACCAAATACAGCCCAGCCATCACTGAAATGATGCCCAAAGGCAAACCCTATACCCCCAAAGAACATCATGGAGATAAGCAGTTTGACATTGAGTGGTGTAGAGGTACTAAATATTTTTCTTACAATACTAAACAGCACAAATAAGACCAGTACATTAAGCATTAAAAACAATAGTATTCTCATTTAATTTCCAAACATCTTACTTCTCAGGTAAGATCAGTCCCTAGTTACCGCATACTTTCCTGACCCAATAAGCGCAATGACAAAAGCACTCAGAAGGTAGAACATAGGAAGTTCTATGGCCCATGCACCATGATCGCCTATGGAGAAAAGTACATTCAATTTGGTAAGGTAAATCGCCACGATCATATTCAAGACAATGACCCATGCCCACAGTCTGCTTCTCCATCCGATAATGAGAAAAAGAGGTGCAAGTATCTCTCCTACATACACGCCATAGGCCAAGACCTCCGGAAGTCCCTGCTTGCTTACAAGACCTTTGATAAATGCAATACCATTGACAGCTTTGTCAATGCCGTGAAAAAGCATCATTCCCCCGACCATCAAACGCAACAGCAATTTTCCTACATGTTCTGACATAGCATATTCCTTATTTTGTAATACATATATTGTATCTTAAAGAGCTAAAGCAAGTAAAGTTACAAAAGGTTTGTTATAAATTTCTTTATATTAATAAATATCTACTGCTTGGATT
>CAYXZY010000173.1:903-3780 GCA_964469685.1 uncultured Sulfurovum sp.
CGTTGGATTCGTTGGATTCGTTGGATTCGTTGGATTCGTTGGATTCGTTGGATTCGTTGGATTCTTCTACCTGTGGCTCTTTACAGGGTTCTTGACTTGCCTGGCACTCTATAGAAACCACTTCTACCTCAGGCAGGTCTATGCGTGCTGCAGTCAATGCCCCACCCCATAAACAACCCGTGTCCAACCCTAAGACATGCTCATCCTGATAAAATCCCAGTGTGGACCAATGACCAAAAATGATCTTGAGATCTATTTTTTTTCTGTTTTCACACTCAAACCAGGGCTTGAGTCCTTTCTGGCGTACCTTTTCTGTTGGCCTGCCTTTTTGATCAAAATCCAGACGATAATCGCCATAACAGTAACGCATACGTGTAAACGCTGAAACAATATACCGGTCTATGTCGATGAGACTTGCATTTCTGTTGAAGCGTCGTGCACCCTGCTCAAACATTTTTCTAAGCCATACATCTGCATCATCCCTGCGCAGCTGTTCTTCCGCATGGCTTGCATAGCGCAAAGCCATCCCCAAATCAAACTCCGGTGAAATGCCCGCATGTGCCATACAATACCCCAAAGCATAATCCACATGTAAGAATTTTTGCTGCCTTAGCCAATCTATGAGTTTTTTAGCATCAGGAGAGGCAAGGATAGGGTCAAGCGTAGGATTGGACTTTTTGATACCATAGAAGGCTGCTATGAGGGTGATATCATGATTGCCAAGCACTATCTCGACACTGTCTTTGATACTGTAAAGATACTGAAGGGTTTCAAGTGAGCCTTCTCCCCTGTTGACAAGATCACCTGCAAGCCAGAGTGTATCGTGCTCCGGATTGAAAGCTATTTTTCCCAGCAGCTCCATGAGTGAACCATAACACCCCTGGATATCCCCTATGGCCCAAACTGCCATTACAGTATTGCCTCACTTTTACATAGTGTGGATGTCTTTACTGTCAAACATGATCGTCTTGTCTTGACGGATGTATCCACTCTATGCGTTTTATGCTGTAACATGTAATTTCTCTTTATATATTTTTACCTTCTCTTCAAACCTCATGGCCGCGTAGGCAGAAGATGGCGAAGGCAGATACACCGTTTCTATCTCGAGGTGAGAGAAATGCCTCTCATACAGTGCCTGAGATTTCCTGCCTGTAAACGCAAGCTTTTGAATGCTGGGGTGATCCTCTAAAAATCCGGCTATATCATTGACTTCCTCATTTTCAAGGTTACTGTCAAGAGAGTTTTCACGGGAACACTCCCTTATCATATCCCAAAGTCCAAGTTTACACTCTTTAAGCAGCCACAGTTTCTGATCCATGGTATTGCCCGGGTACCCAGTCACAGCCTCAAGGATCTTCCAAAACTTGTTGCTGGGATGCGCATAATAGAAATTCTTTTCAAAAGACTTGATACTTGGAAAGGATCCAAGAATCAATGTCTCTGTATCTTTGTAAACAATAGGCTTAAACGGATGTGCCAATATTTCACTCAATATATTCTCCTGTAGGGCATTGTGCCAATGCTACACAAAAATTATTATATCATAACCATGTACAGTGTTGTCAGTCAAGACAACACCCTGCAGTTATTTACATGCCTTTCGCATATTCTGAATGATCAACACCAACAGTGCCACGGCAAAGATCTTGGCATTGATCTCCGAGCCTTTATGTGTGTTGACAAATGCTTCGGTCTTTGTCATCTCTTCGCCTGCAGCCTGCATCGCTACGATATCCGGGATGTAGTAATGCGCAAACAACAATGCCGTAGCCAAGACAAAGAATACTGCCACATGGGTTAAGGTGTCGCGTTCAAATTTTTTGAACTTGTAGCCTTCATAGAGTACCACCGCAATAATGAGCACGTTGACAACATAGGCCAAACGCACAAAGTTCTCTGTCATGATCTGCCCCTCTTGAAACTGTGTCAACACTTCAGCACCCAGCCATGCATCGGTATGGAATGTCACTGCGGTAACAACGATCCCCGCATACAGAAATGCACCCAATACTCCTGACAAGAAGATAAGATAAGCCATTGTTGCCATTCTAAAATATTTATTCATTGTTCTTTCCTTACTGGTGCATCATGCACCTTAGATAAATTGTATGACAAAGCCTCTATCAAAGCCTGCCAGATCCTTGTAAAATTCAATGTATTTTACACCAACATCTTTAACAAATGCTTCCATAGGTTCTTTTTGATCATACCCCATTTCACATGCCAGCCACTTGACACCTTTTGCTTTGACATCCAGGATGATCTGTTTGAGAAGCTCATCACCCACACGTCCACCAAAGAGTGCTTCTCTAGGCTCATAGTCAACGACATTTGATTCGAGCACAAAATCTTCAGCAATATAAGGGGGGTTTGAGACCACAAGTTCGAGAGGCTCACTCACCGCATCGATGAGATTTGATGCACGCAGCTCTACCTGACTGCCCACTTCATATTTGTCAATATTAACCCCGGCCACCTTCAGCGGTGTCTTGCAGATATCCGTTGCTATGATCTGCAGTTTGGGGAACTTTCGTGCCAGCACTACAGAGATAGCGCCAGACCCCACACCGATCTCTGCTATGCGTGTGATCTTCTCTTTTTTAATGATGTCTGCAACAATATCAATGAGTATTTCTGTCTCAGGCCTTGGGATCAATACCCCCTCTTCTACTGCTAAATGAATATCATAAAAACTTGCCTCCCCTACGATATACTCGTAGGGTTCATGCTTTTTCCTGCGCGAAACAAGAACTTCATATTCTTTAATATTTATAGGCTCATCTTCATGGAGTATAAGATAGGTACGGTCTTGACCAAGTATATGCGCCAGAAGCAACTCAGCTTCGTATTGCGGTCTTTCACATGCATCTTTAAGTT
>CAYXZY010000174.1:0-3757 GCA_964469685.1 uncultured Sulfurovum sp.
GTTTTCTATGCCCTCGGCCTTTTTGGAGATGACCAAAGCATTATGTTCAAAAAAATACTCTCCTATATTTGCCCCTGCCAAATGAAATGAAAAGTGTGCATACTTCCCCTTTTTCAAGTGCAGGTACAAAGCATCCGACCAGTGGTAGCACAGCCCTTTCTTTCTCAAGCCCAAGTTTACCAATGTATTGTGCCACAATGGTGGAGCAGTGAGATCAAACGCTTTCACAAGATGTGCAGTTTCGCCAAATATCTCTTTGGAGAGTGCATCAGACTCTTTTTTGGGGATATTGCTGTCCAGGGAGCGGAGCATACTGGAAAGTCGGACAAGTTGATCTTTGGGGGCATCTACAGGTGTGACGGCACAGCCTGAAAGAAAAAAAGTAAGTACTGCGAACTTAAAACTGCGCATATGCATACTGCGTAGGGAGGTACGACATTATGGCTCCCATAAGCAAGAGCATGACAAGACTAAAGACCCAGATATTACTTGGACTTTTAGAGATAACATACCCGCCGACAATACCTACCACAAGGCCTGCAACATGGGCAGAAACGTCCACAGAAGGGATGGAAAACCCCAGCACCATGTTGATGACTATGATAATGGTGAACTCTTTCATGAACACTTTAAACTGTGCTTCTATCCTGCCGCGGTGTGCCAGGAAAAACCCTGCCAAAGCGCCAAATACGCCAAAAATGGCACCCGATGCACCTACCCCTACACTCTGCGGATGCATATACAGTGAAGCCAAACCGCCCAAAAGACCCGAAAAAAGGTAAATGCCTACATAGGACCTGGTATCAAAGTATCTCTCCACCCCTCTGCCTATGATATAGAGTGAAAACATATTCATCAGCAGATGTGTCATACCTCCATGCAGGAACATTGCAGTAAAAAGTCTGAGCCATTCGCCTTTTTGAACCGTATAGGAGCCGAACAACGCACCCATGTGCACCAGTGTATCAATCTTGATATCTATAATGCTTTGACTGCCCACTGCACAAACAAAGTACATAAGGACATTCAGCAAGATAATGGAATAGGTGATTTTATGCTGTTTGAACGCTTTAAACATCAATAGTTAGCAAATGGCTTCAGGAAAGATGACACCGTCTATGCCTGAACGTGCAATTTTAGATATCTCTTTTTCATCATGTATGAGCACCAACACACGCGTGTCAAACAAGTATTCCTGCGCAACTGGCTGCACAATGAATGCAACATATTCTTCACAGACCATATACTTCGCACCCAGCGCATTCGTAAGGATGGCATGCGTGAGAGAATTGACAGTGATGGCATAAGGTATGTCATTTTTCTGACAATAACTTGCGATACTTTGAGAATCTGTCAGAGGTTCGAGCAGCGGAATATTGCCCGGCTGGACACCGTCAAGCTCTTTGATGGAAAAAATTTTACTAAACTTAGGACTGTCTACCCACGGATGACCCATAATTATCATACTTTACTCCTTTAATAGCTTTACGTTGCACATTCTTTGGAACAGTAGTACTTTCCATTGATGATGATACTCTCCTTGACGGTGACATACGTACCGCATTTTTCACATTCTACAAGGGTGTCCTCATTGAGTTTTTTTTCAGCGGCATTTTGACTCAAACTGGGGAATTTTCCCCCAAAAAATTTGTAGATAAGCACAGCAACAACTGCAAAAATGATGAGTTTTAAAATCAAGATGCACCTTTTATATGGAGATATTGTCTTTGGTTTTTTTGTACTATATCATAATCTAACTGATGTTGTACATTTTCTATTTCATCCAAAACACGCGAGCCTTTATAAAACAGATATTCCGTCTTTTTATCGCTGACATTGGCAGTCAGGTCAAGGAGTAATTTGGTGTTGATCACCGCACGTGAGGTGATGAGACCAAAGGCCTCATGCTCTACATGCTCCACTCTTTTTGGCTCTACCTTGACATTATACAGTTCAAGGTCTATGGTGGCATATTTTAAAAAAGATACACGCTTTTTAAGAGGCTCGGCCAACACCACTTGGGTCTGTGGCAATGCAATGGCAAGTACCAGACCGGGAAACCCTGCACCCGTACCTACATCCAGAAGTGTTTGAGGTGTTCTTATAAATAAAACAGGATAGAGAGAATCCACGATATTCCCATAGATCGCATCAATGGTTTTTGCGCCCGTGAGGTTATGTACCTGATTCCATTCATGTAAAAGTGAAGCGTATTTCTCCAGCTTTACAATGGTTTGCGGGTCCAGTACGATCTCTTCTTTGTCCAAATACTGTGCTAAATTCACCTAGATATCGTCCTGTTTCCTAGAGTAGATGACCCATTTGATCTTTTTTGACTTTTAAGTAGCCTTCATTGTGGGGGTTTGGCTCTATCTTGATCGGCAGGCGCTCTACGATCTTGATGTCTCCGAGACTTTCTATCTTTCGCGGGTTGTTCGTCAACAGTTTGAGCTGCTTGATACCAAAATACTTCAAGATGAACTCCACCACCTCATACGTGCGCTCATCTGCTTTAAAGCCCAACTGATGATTGGCTTCAACCGTATCAAAACCTCTATCTTGCAGGGCGTAGGCGTTGACCTTGTTGAGCAGTCCTATATTGCGTCCTTCCTGGCGGTGATAAATGATCATACCGCCTTCTTTGGCTATGAGTTTCTGGGCATAATGCAGCTGCTCACCACAGTCACACTTTACAGACCCCAGGGCATCTCCTGTCAGACACTCCGAGTGTACACGTACAATGGGGGATGCTATCTCTTCAAGGTTATCTGTAAAGATGGCCAAATGCTCTTTGGGTCTGCTTCCTGTAGTCTCTTTAAATGCCTGTATCTTAAAAGTACCGAATTGTGTCGGCAGCGTAGCGATCTGTGATATTTCTATATTGTTCATGCAATGATTATACCCAAGTATTAGGAATTAAGAATGAGGAATTAGGATTTTTCGCTAAAATAGTGTAAATTATTTTATGAAGGTTTAAAATGTTCGCACGTTTTAGAAGAAAAAGAATCAACCCCGTCCTTAGAGACCTGCTCCAAGAAACTCACCTGAGTGTCAATGACTTCATTTACCCTCTCTTTGCAAGAAGCGGTGAAGGCATCAAAGATGAAGTCGCCTCTATGCCGGGTGTGTACCAAATGAGCATTGATGAGATCGTCAAAGAGTGTGAGGTGCTTAAAGGGCTTGGCATCAAGTCCATCATCCTCTTTGGCATACCCGATACCAAAGATTCTGTCGGAAGTGACGCAATGTGTGAACACGGTATCATCGCCCAGACTGTTCGTGCCGTCAAAGCCGCACATCCTGACATGTTCGTGACCACCGACCTGTGTTTTTGTGAATACACAGACCACGGGCACTGTGGTGTCATAGACCCCGTACTCGAAACCGTAGACAACGACATCACCCTGGACAACCTGGCCAAACAAGCCGTAGTCCATGCCAAAGCAGGGGTAGACATGATAGCACCTTCAGGCATGATGGACGGAATGATACAAGCCATCAGAGGGGGACTGGATGCAGCCGGATACGAGAACCTCCCGGTCATGAGCTACTCGACCAAATTTGCCTCAGCCTACTACGGCCCTTTCCGTGACGTGGCAGAAAGCAGTCCGGGCAAAGGCGACAGAAAAAGCTACCAGATGAACCCGGCCAACCGTCGTGAAGCCATAGCAGAGTCTGTAGCAGACGAGCATGAGGGAGCAGACATCCTCATGGTCAAACCAGGACTTGCCTACCTGGATGTACTGCGTGATGTACG
>CAYXZY010000175.1:0-3736 GCA_964469685.1 uncultured Sulfurovum sp.
TTTTCTTGCAAATAAAAATTATTATTAAAAGGAATAACATGTTAGTAACAAAAAAAGCACCAGATTTCACAGCAACTGCTGTACTTGCAGACGGTTCGATCGTAGACGATTTTAACCTTATGGAAAACCTAGGAGAAAAAGGTGCAGTACTTTTTTTCTATCCATTGGATTTTACCTTCGTATGTCCATCAGAGATCATTGCATTTTCTCACAGAGCAAAAGATTTTAGAGAAAGAGGTATCAATGTGATTGGTTGTTCTGTTGACTCTCAGTTTTCTCACTTCGCATGGAGAGAAACTCCGGTAGAAAAAGGTGGTATCGGTAGAGTTGATATGCCACTTGTTGCTGACCTTTCTAAGCAAATTGCAAGAGATTACGATGTACTTCTTGATGATGCAGTAGCACTTAGAGGTTCATTCCTTATCGATGCTGACGGTACAGTAAGACACGCTGTAATCAACGACCTTCCATTAGGGAGAAACATTGATGAGATGATCAGAATGGTTGACACAATGCTATTTACCAATGAGCATGGTGAAGTATGTCCTGCCGGTTGGCAAAAAGGTGACGAGGGTATGAAAGCGGATACTGAAGGTGTTGCAGAGTACCTTGGTAAACACGCTGACGAACTATAATAGTACCGTCAACAATATTATTGCCACTATGTATCCTCTCAAGCAGAGGATACCATGTGGTATCACAAAGATTACACATTTACGATGTATAGTTAAGTCTATAGGCATAGATTTAACTATGCAGAGGTTATTGGACCTACGATGAAAGGAGGCTTACGATGGATTATGCAGCATTGCTAAATGAGAGTGGGCTTAAAGCTACATTTCAACGGATGAATATATTGCAGAGTATTGATACATATGGACATATGTCAATCGATGCTATTTATGCTGAGGTCATCAAAAAGCATCCTTCTCTTTCACTTGCAACAGTCTATAAAAACATTATTCTCATGGTCGAAAACGGTGTATTGATAGAAGTACCCATTGAAGGCAAAAAGTCTAAATATGAACTGGCTAAAGGTGAGCATATCCATTTGGTCTGTACCGAATGTGGAGAAGTGGAAGATAGACCGCACAATGAGAATGCTGATGCGCTTTTTGCCTCTATGACGAAAAATGAAAATTTCACCTTAAGTAAACAACAGATCAACCTGTATGGTGTTTGTGCGCATTGCAAAAATGAAGCGGTAGCCTCTTAAGGTCTAGAATTTAAATAACACTTTGTATTTTATCTCATGGTGTTTTAGTGCACCAAAGTTTCTGCTGTCTATACTGAGCGGATCCGTTCCTTCTACAAAATACGTTGCATTTCGGGTTGATGTTACTTTTTTTATCATCAGTCCGTAGTGCGCTTTGTCAAAGACAACCGTATCATCTACTCTTATAGGGGTTTGTTTCCATACTTTACGGCAAACGACCCTCTGCCCATTTTTGTAAAATGGATAAAGAGAGTCACCGGATATTTTAAAAATTTGAAGCATTAAAGGTCTGGATATACCACGTCTTCATTAGGTGCATAAGGTGATTTGGCCACTTTTGTCTTCACCCCTTTGATCTTCCAGAATATTTCTGCAAATTTGTTGACCTCTGCGAGTAATTCCATGGCTTTCTCTCTGGATGCGTGTTGTTTTGCAGCTCCACCAAGCATCATGATATTGTGCACGATCGTATGGATCTCCGGATATTCTGCGATTTGCGGAGGTTTGATAAAGTCTCCCCAGATAATACGAATCTCATCTTTACATTTAATGGCTTCAGATTCTTTGACGGCGACATAGCGGGACATGTCATTGTGGTAGGCTAACCCATGACCTTCACCTTCTGCTGCATTCATCAGGTCTACCATCCGAACTACGGAGAGTGCTGCTATTTGTGCTACAATCGGATCATAGATACCACAGGGTACATCACAGTGTGCTTTGACTTCATTGAGTTTGAACATTTTATATCCTTTTTGTTTTATAATTATGGCGCATACTGCCAACTTAGACTATAGGCTATAGTCTAAGTTGGCAGAACGGCACCATGCTGCTCAAGCAACGTGATCATCTCTTTTCTTTCATAATGATACGCATATTCAAGTGCAGTATGTTGGTAACTATCTTCGGTTTCTATAGACAGATGCTCCAGCAGTAAAGCCACGATAGCAGCATTGTTCTTATACACTGCATAGTGAAGGGCAGGCAGGTCTTGTGTAACAGACCTGGATGGGTCGAAACCTAAGTTCAGCAGTGATTTTATCACATCGGGGTACTCATGATGAATGGCCCAAAAAAGCGCAGATCGTCCTTTGTGGTCTGTGATATGTATATCCAGAGGAGTATTTTTTAGGTCCATGATATGCTGGTGTAACCCCAAAGATACAAGTTCAAACAGAAGACACCACCCTTCTTTGGACTGAAAGTTGATATCTGCACCGTTGAGCACAAGCTGCTTGAGCGTAGTAATGTTGTTTGCATTGAGTATAAGTTCTGAAGAGAGGGCATTTTGAAGTGACTTACATGACATGGGAAACTCCTGATTTTTTCTTTTTCTTCATAGAAAAAAGTGCGATAGCCAAAAGTTGGTCGGAACCTAGAGTGTGGAGCATGTCATTAGGGCGTATTGTCTGTAATCCATATTCCATCTTTCGATCCCCTCAAATAATATTTATTTATAGTTATAAATCTAGTATAGTTATTAAAAAATAAAAGTTTACTTAAAAAGAGAAAGAAACATAACCCCCGGAGCAAGGGGAAGTCGTGAATGCTACAGGAGGATTATTTGAAGAGAGCGGATCCTACACGTACAAGATTTGAACCACATTTAATGGCAAGCGTATAGTCTGAACTCATACCCATAGAACAGTAGGTTGCCCCTTGTTTTTTGAGTTTTTCATAGATAGCATGTGTGCTCTCAAAACTTTTTTGTATCAATTTGGTATCTTCGCTATGTGCCCCTATGGTCATGACACCTTTGAGGTTAATGTGAGGACACGTTTCCTGGATCTTTTGATACATATCGTATGACGCATCCACACTAAAGCCCGACTTGCTCTGTTCATTGGCAGCATTGATCTGTAGAAGACAATGCATTTTTTGTCCTTTTGCTTCAAGCTTGCTGTTGAGCTGGGTTGCCAGTTCCATACTGTCCAGAGACTGTAGCAGCGTAGGCCGAAGGTCTATGAGGTTGTTGATCTTGTTTTTCTGAAGTGAACCTATCATATGCCATTCAATGGGAAGCGCTTCAAGTGCTTCCATACGTGTTTTGAGCTGTTGTACCTGGTTTTCTCCAAAGGCACGCTGTCCCAGTTCATACAGTGTAGAGATGTTCTCAAGCTCGGTATATTTAGCAACAGTGACAAGCTTGACTATATGATGTTCACTCACAGTGATCCGTGCTTCTTCGATGTTCCAGATGACTTCATCCAGGTTTGCCCTGAGGCGTTCTTTGTCCAGTATCATATTATTGTCCTCCCCATAGTCTGTTCACATCATTATACAATCCTAAACCCATAAGTCCAAATAGTACGGCCCACCCAAAAAGCGTCAATGCATAGATAGCCTTTTCACTAGGTTCTCTTCTTACGATCATTTCATAAAGGTTGAACATGATATGCCCCCCGTCAAGCGCAGGGATGGGTAAGAGATTTAGCACCCCCAGGTTCACGGAGATCAGTGCCATGATGAAGAGCAGATAGACCATGCCAAGTGCTGCAAATTTCATAATAAGATCAAATA
>CAYXZY010000176.1:0-3736 GCA_964469685.1 uncultured Sulfurovum sp.
AAGGCAGTTCACCTGTAAAGTGTTCACCCATCATCATCATACGTGCTACCCAGAAAAACATAATGTCAAATCCGGTGATCAGTAGAGAATTGGGGTAGAAATCATCCATATCCGTATCGTTGTAAAGCTCGTGCAACTTACCGTGATTACCCCAGCCAAGAGGACTCATCGCCCAAAGTGCCGAAGAGAACCATGTATCCAGCACATCGGGATCTTGTGTCATTTTTTGACTGCCGCATTTTGGACAGGCTTCAGGTTTATCTGCCTTGTCTGCCCATTGGTGGCCACAGGCATCACAGGTAAATACCGGTATCCTGTGTCCCCACCAGAGCTGTCTTGAGATACACCAGGGTCTAAGCTCGTCCATCCATGCGGTGTATGAGTTTATCCAGTGTGCAGGGTGGAAGTTGTTATGCGCTTTTGTTTTCTCAATAGACCCTTTGGCAACCTCCTCACTTAGAAACCATTGCTGAGAGATAAATGGTTCGACAATGTTCTTACATCTGTAGCAATGACCTACTTGATGGGTATGTTCATCGATCTTTACAATGTACCCTTCAGCTTTGAGCTTCTCGACGATGGGTTCTCTGGCCTCAAGTCTCTCCATGCCTGCAAACTCTCCACAGTAGTCATTCAAGATGCCTTTTTCATCAAAGACCTTGATGAACTCAAGACCATGTCTTTTACCAACTTCGTAGTCATTTTGGTCATGTGCGGGGGTCACTTTTACGACACCGGTTCCAAAGTCCATATCGACATGTTCATCGGTGATGACCTTGATCTTCCTGTCTGTAAGCGGCAGCAACACCTCTTTGCCCACGATATCTTTGTAGCGCGCATCGTCAGGATGTACCATGATCGCCGTATCACCAAAATAGGTTTCAGGACGGGTAGTTGCTACCTCAAGTGCTCCTGAACCATCAGCAAACTTGTATAGCATGTGGTAGAACTTGCCATTGACCTCTTCGTGTTCTACTTCTATGTCAGAAAGCGCACCATCATGGGTACACCAGTTGACCATGTAGTTGTTTTGTGTGATGTACCCTTCATCATACAGTGATACAAAGGCCTCTTTGACAGCCTCTTTAAGTCCTTCATCCATAGTAAAACGTTCACGTTTCCAGGCAGGCGTAACACCGAGTTTTCTCATCTGGTGCACGATCTTTCCGCCAGAGGTTTCTTTTTGGAGCCATGCACGTTCTAAAAACTTTTCACGGCCTATCTCTTCTTTGGTCGTGCCTTCAGCCAAAAGTTGTTTTTCTACGACATTCTGTGTCGCGATGCCGGCATGGTCGGTTCCGGGCTGCCATAGAGTCTTGTACCCGTCCATACGCTTAAAACGGGTGATAATGTCTTGTAAAGTGAAGGTAAGCGCATGACCTATATGCAGGCTTCCGGTGACATTGGGAGGCGGCATCATGATCGAGAAGTTTTTTCCCTTTTCCTGTATGTCCTTGTTGCCCTCTATTTCAAAGTATCCACGTGCTTCACACAGCTTGTAATAGTGGTCTTCAATGGCTTTAGGGTCATACTTTGCTTTTTTGTCCTCATCCTGGCGGGATTTCGTCTCTACAGTTTCACTCATTTCTATCCTTTGGGGTCAGATGCCCCTGCTAATATATTGTCGCGATTATAACGTATTGGTGCTTTTTCTTTTATGGGTGAAGGCTAAAACAGAGGTGTTGCGTACGTTGCATGCCATTGCAGTATCATTGTCCATGCCTCTTGCGCAGTACCGGCATACTGTAAGATATCAAGGTCTTCTTTGCTTATCATGCCCTGGGCATACAAAAACTCAAAATTGATCACCTTGTCCCAATAACGCTTATCTATAAGTATCACCGGGATGGATTCACTTTTATGGGTCTGGATGAGTGTGATGATGTCAAAAAGCTCATCAAGTGTACCATAGCCGCCTGGAAAAATGACCAAAGCTTTGGCACGTTTGATAAAATGAAGTTTGCGGATCGCAAAATAATGGAATTGGAAACAGAGTTCAGGAGAGATGTAGGGGTTGGGATGTTGTTCATGGGGCAGTTCGATATTCAGTCCGATGGATTTGGCACCCACATCATTGGCTCCCCGGTTGGCAGCCTCCATGATGCCGCCACCTCCGCCGGTCATCAGTGTAATATGGCAATCTTCAGGATCACCATTTTTTTTACCTACAAGCTGACCGAATTTACGTGCTTCTGCATACATGGGGGAGTGCTCGGATGTACGCGCACTGCCAAAGACCACAATGGTATGGTCTACACCCAGTTTCTGCATCATCACTTCAGCTTTCAGATAGTCAAGCTGCAGCCGGACGGCTCTGGCTTCATCTGAATTCAAAAATACTTTGTCTTCCAGCGCCAGCTTGCATGATGTTCTTTCCTTGTTACTTTTGTCTTGGGGTTGTTCTTGTGTATTTTTTTTCATAGCCTCATTATACATAAATGGTATAATTTTTAACAGCTTGTTAAAAAGGAAGGTCATGAAAGATATTGCTATTTTATGTTCTGGCGGAGATGTATCGGGTATGAATGCGGCGCTGAAGCGATTTGTTGAGTACAGCATTAAAAAAGGCCTGATTCCATATTTTGTCCATAACGGATACGATGGACTGATTGACAATACGATTGCGAAGGCTGGTTATGAAGATGTCGCAGGCATTGTCTCGCGCGGAGGCACAAAGATACATACATCCAGGTCCTCACGTTTTTTAGATGAAAAGTTTAGAAAGATCGCTTTGGATAACCTCAGGTCACACAATATTGGGCATCTTGTCATATTGGGTGGTGACGGATCGTTTAAAGGGATGCAAAAACTCAGCCAAGAGTGCAAAGATATTTCCTTTTCAGGAATTCCGTCAACTATCGATAATGATATCGCAGGGACAGAGTATTGTCTGGGGGTCGATACAGCGCTGAATGTCATCAAGTTTGCCATTGATTCCATACGGGATACAGCATCATCTTTCAACCGTGCTTTTGTCATAGAGACGATGGGGCGTGAGTGTGGTTACCTTACACTTGTTTCCGCACTGACATCCGGAGCTGAAATGTGTTTGATACCTGAGATACCGTATGACCTGTCCAGGTACAAACAGCACTTTTTGAAGCAGATAGACGAGGGCAGGGAGTATTTTATCGCCGTGGTTGCTGAGTCTTTGAAGAACACCGAGCAGATCTCTGAATGGTTTATGCAGGACATAGGTGTAGAATCACGCACCATGGTACTTGGGCACATCCAAAGAGGAGGCAATCCCACCGTCTATGACAGGCTTATGGCTTTTCACTTTGTAACGCACGCCATTGATGGGCTGCTTGACGGACATAAAAGTGCTGTTGTCTGTTATAACAAAGGTACGTTCAGCCATCAAAACATAGAAGAGGTGGCATACAAAAAGTATCAGATCAGTGAAGGCCTTTTGGCGATGGGAAGAGAGTTTGGATCATAGGTCTCAGCCTATGTTGTATGTGTACACGGGGTATTGACATTTCTAGGGTTATATGATATTATGAAAGTATGTTGAGTCACTTACCATAAGGTTGACTCAAAAAGGAGTGAAAATGACATATCATAAAAATATGCAATATTATAAAAAAGTAGAAGGAAAAGACCGTATCATATGTTTACTCTGTAGACATGCATGTTCTTTGAAAGAAGGTCAAACAGGCATATGCGGTGTCAATAAAAATGTAGGTGGGGAGTTGAAGACACTCGTGTATGGACATCCTATCGCACTGAATGT
>CAYXZY010000177.1:0-3715 GCA_964469685.1 uncultured Sulfurovum sp.
CCCAAAAAAAATATCAAATTAAAAAAAGTGGAAGATGACAACTACAGCTCTGGCTATATGTACCCTGGAACACCAAAGAAAAAGAAAGCAGCCACACCTCTGCCAACACCCAAAAACACATCCACTCCGGCAACAACTGCCACTACCAGCATGGGAAAAGCAGAGTGTGTGGCCATGATCGGTCAAGATAAATTTGACAAGTACACCCAGATGTTTGGCTCAGAAGCTGCCTCCATCAAAAGATGTAACATGCTAAGAGCCATGCGATAGACCCTACTTTCTCAAGTGCACCATCTTAAATCTGTCTCCCATCATTGTGGGGGCTATGAGTGTCTTGATCTTGTCTGCTTCTGAAGCATATCTTGATGGTGTCGTTTGTTTGGCAAACTTTTCGAGTATATCAATGATCCCAAAACGGATGAGCGCTCTTGCCTGAGTCTCATAAATCACCTCTTGAAATCCTTCAGCAACGAATGCATCTACGACATGTCCGAAATTGACATCATAAGTGATATCATCCTTCTTGTACGACTCAGAGAGCTGCAATGCTTCATCAAAAAGCGGGAAAACTTCATGCTTTCTGTAAACCCTGACTGAAAAATCATTGCGTACATACTTTTCCCCATAGTCAAAAGTGACAAAGTCACAGTGCTCTATTCCACGAGCCATAGCAGCAGCAAATGCTTCATAGCCCACTGCCACCTCACCTTGTGTTAAATGATGTTTCTTTGCCCAAGTGAGCGTCTCTTTAGGAGCCTCTTTCCACTCGATCTCATGCGTTTGTACGACAGCTATCTTTTCATCTTTGAGCAACTCGCAGGGAAAGGCATCAAATATTTCATTGGCAACGACAAAAGCGTAGGCGGCTTTTACCTCAGAGATATCTGTAAAATGGGTGATCTGCACATCGTCACCAAAACGTTCTTTTATGTAGGCTAGCTGCGCTTTTTGCACTTCGGGCTGTCGCTCTACTATACCGAACTTCAATGTCTCTACCAGCGTAGGGTCACAGGTATACAGCCACTGTATCATGTCACAGATCAAATACCCCTGATGGGCACCGACTTCTATAAGCCAGCCATTTCTATCTGCTTTTTGTTCCTGCAAAAGCGTATAAAAGTAGTTTGCTATACTTGCACCAAAAAATCTGCTGGTACTCACAGCCGTATAGAAATCCCCGCTCTTGCCTATGGCTTTAAAGTTTTTATAATACCCTTCTTCACCGTACAGCCATTCTGACATATATTCCGAAAAGTTAATCGACATTCGCCACCTTGGTATACAGCCCTATGAGCTCTATCTGTTTATCAAGATAGTAGATTTTCTGATCCAGTTTACGTATCTGTAGAGAGTTTTTCATCATGGCAGTCTCAAACGAGGTTTTTTCACCGGCACGTTCGAGGTTTTTTGTTGTTTTGTAGAGTCTGTTGTAGAGTTTTTCATCTTTTTTCGCAAGTTTGATCTTCTTGTCTATGATGCGAAGTTTTGAGCGTATCAGTTTATACTCGCTGTCAATGGTATTTTTTCGTTCTATCACTTCAGTTTGTGCCTTTAAGTGGGCAACCTTGGACGCCTCGATATCTGAAAACATATTAATGTCTATAGGCATGGATATGGAAAAACCATAGGTAAAATACTTCTCTTCCAGTCCCGGTCTTGCAAAAAGAGGGTTGAGATCGGCATTGGTATATCTTCCCTGAACAGATACCGAGGGAAGGTACTTTGCCCAGGTCATTTTTGCATTGTAGCCCTGCTCTTTGGCTCTTAGCTTGTCTCGCACAAGTTCCAGGTTGGATCCCTTGTATCTTTCAGCTGATATAAGTTTGAGCTTGGGAAGTTTTAACGTATGCGGGTCTTTGTCGCTCAAGAGTGAAAAACTTTGCTCCAGCCCCATCAGGGAAGTTTCACTTTCAAGCAATTGCGTTTCATCCTGGTTTCGTTTGAGTATGGCCTGGTCTAAAAAACTGCTGTCTATCAGTCCTGCATCATAACTCTCCCTTTTTTGGCGTATATCTATGGCATCATTCTTTATGAGCAGTTTTTGCTTCTTTTGCAGCAGTTTTGTTTTTTCTATCTGAAAAAGCAGTGAGACTGCCTGACCGATGGTTTCTCTCTTTTTGAGCTTGATGGCCGCATCATTCCCGCCTCTTACAGCCTGTGCATACTTAATGGCATAGTAGATCCCGCCTGACCTGAAGATCGGCTGATCAATCCCTACAGTAAAGCTTCCTGTCTGTACAGTCTGGTTCGTAAACTGCTCGGTGTAGCTTTTTGAGTACTGCAACATAATTGGATTGATCCAGGAATCTTCAAGCATATCACTCTGTGCCGCATTGGACTGAAATTCATAGTCCAAAAGTATGTTCTTGTTGTTAGAAAGAATGTCGCTTAGTTCATCTGCCAGCAGGCCTGATGGCGTGAACGCAGCAAGTGCCAAAGTCACAAAAGACAGACTGCGCAGGCGTGAAAACAGAGCAGTTCCCAGGAAGCCTTGCGTCATGCCTTCACTCCATCCAGTGCTTTTTCAAAACGCACAAACCCCTCATCTATCTCATTTTTAGCTATAGTGATACTCGGTAAAAAACGTACGGTATTTCGACCGGCTTTGAGCACAATGAGCCCTTCGTCCATACTCTTTGTCAGTATTGTGCTCTGTATCTGTGCATTTTTGGCACGCAGTCCGCGCATCAGGCCTATGCCTACTTCTTTTTCAAAAAGATGGGCATACGTGTTTGCTATCTCTTTTAACTTTTCAGAAAAGTAAAGCAAGGTCTCGTCTATCAAGCCTTCATCGTACATTGGTTTCAGCACTTGTAGTACTGCCAATCCTGCTGTGGTGCTCAGGTAGTTCCCGCCAAAGGTACTTCCGTGGTCACCGGCACTTAAGACATCTTTGTGTCTGGTCATCACCGCACCTATAGGTACACCTCCACCAAGTCCCTTGGCAAGTGTAATGATATCCGGCTCAACTTCATACAGGTTGGATGCCAGAAATTCACCTGTTCTGTACACTCCTGTTTGCACCTCATCCACGATAAGCAGGATGCCTTCTTTTTTAAGATGTGCTGCAAGATTTTGAATCTGAGTTTTGTCAAATGGCTGCACACCACCCTCGCCCTGTACCAGTTCTATCAGCACGGCCACTGTTTCATCGTCTATCGCCTTATACACATCTTCAATGCTCTTTTCGTAAGAAAAACCGTCAGGATAAGGTGAAAAATGCGGGGTATGGAAACTTTCTTGTCCCGTGGCCTTTACTGTCGTGATCGTTCGCCCATGAAACGAGTGCTCCAAAGTAATGACCTTGTAGCGTTTGTTGGGAAAGTGCATTTCTCCGTATTTACGTGCGATTTTAATAGCTCCTTCATTGGCTTCAGCCCCGGAGTTGGCAAAAAATACTGCCATATCATAACCCGAAAGTTCTACGATCCTCTGTGCCAGTTTGGCTTGTGGCTCTATGACCTGTAAATTGGAGATATGGATGATGTTCTTGGCCTGCTCACATATAGCCGAAGCCAACACTTCATTCCCATGCCCCACAGAGTTCACCCCAATACCTGAAGCAAAATCTATATAGTCTTTCCCCGTATCATCATACAGCGTCGAACCTACACCCTTTACAAAGTTCGTATAGTTACGTGCATAGGTTTGCAGTACATATTGTTTATCTTGTTGTTCTAAATCCATATTTGTTTCCATGTTTAAAGTATTGCTA
>CAYXZY010000178.1:0-3702 GCA_964469685.1 uncultured Sulfurovum sp.
CGTCACCCTAAAGAGTGGACATACTCAAACATAGACTACATGAGAAAAGAGCTCAATACGCTGGGGCTTTCCTTTTCTAAAACACGAGAGTTTGCTACTTGTGATGAACTTTACACCAAGTGGGAGCAGGAGTTCATCATCAAGATGTATGAGGAAAAGCTGCTTTACCGTGAGAGTACCACCGTCAACTGGTGTGAGGACTGTCATACGGTGCTTGCGAATGAACAGGTAGAAGAGGGCTGCTGCTGGCGTTGTGACAACCCTGTAGAACTCAAAGAGATGCCGGGGTATTATCTGGACATCATCAAGTATGCCGATGACCTGCTTGAAGACCTTAAGCTGCTTGAAGGCAAGTGGCCAAACCAGGTACTCACCATGCAGGAAAACTGGATAGGAAAATCTCAGGGGCTTTCCTTTGACTTTGAACTCTCTGAAGAGAGCAAAGAGAAACTTGGCGGCAATTTTGAAAAATATACCGTATTTACCACCCGTCCGGATACCATCTATGGTGTGACTTACTCTGCACTGGCACCCGAACATGAGATCACGAAGTATCTTCTTGAAAATGACTTGCTGGATGCCCAGGTGGCTGAGCGTATCACGGCCATTTCAAATATGACAGAAGTGGAACGCGCCAAAGAGGGCAAAGAGGGGTATGATCTTGGTATTACGGTCATTCACCCGCTTACGGGTGAAAAAATACCCGTATGGACAGCCAATTTTGTACTGGCATCATACGGTGGCGGAGCAGTCATGGCAGTACCTGCGCATGATGAGAGAGACTTTGAGTTCGCAACGAAGTATGCATTGCCGATTAAGCGCGTGATAGAAGGCGGGGATTCACTCCCGTATACAGGGACGGGTGACCTTGTGGACAGTGAGCGTTTTTCCTGTGTGGATAGCAATGAAGCAAGGATTGCTATCATTAACGAATTTGAAGAGAGAGGCATAGGAAAAGGTACCACCAATTACAAGCTTAGAAACTGGGGTATAAGCAGACAGCGTTACTGGGGAGCTCCTATACCTTTTGTCCATTGTGACACATGTGGCCTCGTCACTGAAAAAATAGAAAATCTGCCCGTGGCACTGCCTGAAGATGTAGAGATCACGGGTGAAGGGAACCCTCTGGAAAATCATCCGACCTGGAAACACTGTGCCTGTCCCAAGTGTGGTAAACCTGCAACACGTGAGACAGACACGCTTGATACGTTTGTGCAGTCAAGCTGGTATCAGTTCCGGTATGCAACCAACCCCAAGAAATGGAACGATGTAGGCATAGACAAAGAGGATGCCAACTATTGGCTGGGCGTAGACCAGTACATCGGCGGGATAGAACATGCCATCTTGCATCTGCTTTATGCGCGTTTCTTTACCAAGGTCCTTCGTGATCTGGGGTACCATGACATTGATGAACCGTTTGAGAGACTGCTCACCCAGGGTATGGTACTTATGGATGGGGCGAAGATGTCCAAGTCCAAAGGCAATACAGTAGACCCGGATGCACTGGTAGAGAAGTATGGAGCAGATACGGCAAGACTCTTTACACTTTTTGCTGCGCCGCCGGCCAAAGAGCTGGAATGGAATGATTCTGCGGTGGAAGGAGCATTCCGGTTCATTAAAAAGCTGTATGACAGAAAAGACAAGGTCACAGGCAGTACTTTGCCGCATATTGAGCAAGGTACACTCAGTAAAGAAGCAAAACTGGCACGGGTAAAAGTCTATGAAGCACTGCAAAAATCCACAGATGTGTATGAAAAGACCTTTGCTTTCAACACACTCATTGCAGCATGTATGGAAGCACTGAATGCTCTGGACAAGCAAGATGACGGGGAAGTGTGGACGGAGGGTATGTATATTATGCTAAACCTTCTTGAGCCGATCATTCCGCATGTGACATCGGAACTTTCCCAAATGCTGTTTGACAGAGAAAACCTGGGTGCACAACTTGAAGTCAAAGAAGAAGTGTTTGTGCAGGAGAGTATTTTATATATGGTGATGATAGGTGGAAAAAAACGTACGGAAGTAGAAGTCAGTCCAGGTGCGAGTCAGGATGAAATACTCGCTGCTGCCAAAGAAGCAGGGGCTAAGTGGCTTGAGGGTATGACCATCGTCAAGGAGATCGTTGTGCCCAATAAACTGGTCAACCTTGCTGTGAAACCGGCTTAGGTAAGTGAGTAAAATGAAAAGGCAATAGTATGGGACAATTGAATAAAAGTTTTTTGAAGAAAAATATACTAAAATTTTTAATTTTTAATTTTTCACTTTTCATTGTTACGGCCTGTGGGTATAAACCTTCTTCTACCGTGATCAAAAATGTATTTGCCGATACTGTGTATGTGGAAGTAATGGTAGACAGGGTAGAGCCTGAGAATGCACCCTTTTTAAAAGACGAGATGAACCGTTTGGTCTACACACGTTTTAGAGGCAGGGTGGCAAGCAAAGCAGAGGCACAAAGCAAAATACGCATCACCTATGCAGGAAGTACATTTACACCACTTGCCTATAAAGATGGATATGTGACACGATACCGTACAACTGTCCGTGTGCATTTTGACATGGAGACCAAGGATGGAGAGATCAAAAAAGATATCTATGCGAACAATGAAGCGGATATACAGGCTTCTTCACTGACTTCTTCAGCACTGAGAACCGAGTCTATCCGTAAAGGTCTGGAAAAAGCATTGGATGAATTCCTGGCATATGTGAGCGCCAAAGGGATGTTAAAGTCAGTGAGTAAATAGCAGTGAACAGTGAGAAGTTAGACAGTTTTTTAAGTCATAAACCGCTTTACTACAAAGAGATAGACCATGAGCGCGTACATAAAGCCTATGCCGATCTCAAACCTCTTATCAAAAGACCCAAAACAGTACATGTTGTAGGAACTAACGGCAAGGGATCGACTGGGCGTATCATTGCACACTTGGCACAAAAAAGCGGCCTGAGCGTAGGACACTACTCCTCTCCGCATATCTTAACGTTCAATGAACGTCTATGGATAGACGGGGCAGATGCAAGTGATGAAGTCTTGGAAAGCGCACATCAGAGACTCTTTGGTATTTTGGGTAAAGAGATGTCTGATGCCCTAAGCTATTTTGAATACACGACATTGCTGGCATTCATCGTCTTTGAGCACTGCGACCTTATGGTGCTTGAAGCAGGTCTTGGCGGGGAGTTTGACGCGACCAATGTGTGCGACAAAGAACTTTCTGTTATCACGCCTATAGGTATGGACCATCAGGCATTTCTGGGTGAGACCATAGAAGAGATAGCAGGAACAAAGATACGCAGCATTCAAAAAAAAGCTTTGTTGGCACCCCAGGTGTATGATGAGGTGGTTGAGGTGGCCAAGGAGATTGCTGAGGAAAAAGGTGTAGTCCTTCGACAAGCTCAGGAACCCAATAGCAAGGTGGCTGAGCTTGCCGAAGTCAAAGGCTGGGGAGAGTATCTCATAGACAATGCTTCCGTTGCACTGCAGGCGTTAGATATGTTAGCTATACACTACGATGTCAATGATCTTGAGAGCTTAGAACTTTTTGGACGTTTTTATGCATTAAGCGACACTATTCGCATAGATGTAGGCCATAACCCGCTGGCAGCCAAAGCCATAGAGAAGGCACTCGATGAAAAGGTAGTGCTGATCTATAACTCTTTGGATGACAAAGACTATGAAGAGGTATTGCGCATACTGAAGCCTAAAGTGAA
>CAYXZY010000179.1:0-3682 GCA_964469685.1 uncultured Sulfurovum sp.
TTATGAGCAGTGTCCGCCACCACAGCATCCGCCTGAAGCTTGTTGCTTTTCTCCAACGTTTATTGTGAAAGTATTGCCGTCTTCAGCTGTTTCAAATACGTGTTTGCCGCAGAATTTTTCATTCATATGGTTTTGCATATTCATCGCTTCTATAAGGGCATCATCTTTGTTCTCAAATTGTTTATTGTTTTCATAGGGGCTTCGTTTGAAACATCCGCATTCTCTTGCTACATTAATTGTAAACATACATTATCCTTTTGGTTATAATTTTGCATGATAGTAACAAGAGTTGCTTAAATATACTTTAAGATGAATGACAAACAGGATACACTTGATTCGGTTTGGTACAATGATACAGGTCTAACAGTGTATCCTAAGGAGAATGACATGCGTGAACTGCCTAAACTTTTTGGCGACAAGAGTGAAACCCTTGCAACGGACTTTTTGGAAAAAGAAGGCTTTATCATTGTGGAGCGTAACTATTTTGCCAGAAAACTCGGGGAGATAGACATCATTGCGCAACGAGATGAAGTGTTGCATTTTATAGAGGTTAAAAGTGCAAAATCAGACTCATTTGACCCTGTATATAATGTTACAGCAGGAAAGCTTCGCAAGGTGATCAACTCTGCACATTACTATATGAAGGTCAAAAATATCGATACGGCTTACAGTATTGATGCATTGATCATCAGGGCGGATGAGGTGGAATATATAGAGAATGTTACGCTATAATCACTGTTCATATATAGATAAAGGTTTTTTATGCAACTTACGCAAAAACAATTGGATCAATTTAACAATGACGGTTATATTGTTTTGCGTGGTGTGGTTGATGCAAAACGCTGTGATGCTATATTGGACATAGCCAAAGCGCATTTGGAAAAAAGGATCGAACCCATAGAAACTGAAGTGGGATATGACAGTAGAAGCAAGGAATACAGGACTTCCCAGACAGATTATAGCAGCGGATCAGAAGGTGAAAAGGTGGTGGTTCGCAGATTGCGTCAGGTGTATGACAGAAGTCCGGTTTTTAAGGCATGGATGGAAGATGAAGCACTGCGTCCGGTGTTGCAGCAGATATTAAATGACCAGGTGGTGATCACCACAGCACATCATAATTCGATTATGACAAAGATGCCTCATGTAAGTGCAGAGACCAGGTGGCATCAGGACAGACGCTATTGGCGGTACAGTGATGATAATTTGGTGAGTGTATGGCTGGCACTGGAAGATGAAACCAGTGCTAACGGTGCGCTGGAGTTCATCCCCGGCAGCCATAAGATGCACTTTGATGCCGGTCAATTCGACGATAAAGAGTATTTTTCACAAGAGTATGAGCCCAACAAAGCGATCTTGCGTAAGAAAGTTTCTACGGAGTTGCAAAAAGGGGATGTGGTGATCTTTCATTCTTTGCTGTTGCACAGAGCCAATAAAAACAATACAGATAAAGCTAAAATATCATTTGTATATACGGTAAAAGGTTTAAAGACCAAAGCCATTCAAGGCTCCCGTTCTGCAGAATTTCCCGAGATTGTACTCCATACAGTGTAAAAATGACCCATTTTATCCGTGAAATGCACATTTCCTGCACAAAGCAATGATATTATAAAAAATATAAGTTGTGACAATAGCTTTATAAAGAAATTACGCTATAATTTTTTAAACAACAAACAAAAGGAATTAATATGGCAAAATATATAGACTTAACTAATGAAAATTTTGACGCAACTATCGCTGAAGGTGTGGCACTTGTAGATTTTTGGGCTCCTTGGTGTGGGCCTTGTAGAATGATCGCTCCTGTGATAGAAGAACTTGCAGAGGATTTCGAAGGTAAAGCAGCTATATGTAAAGTGAATACAGATGAGCAACAAGAAATTGCCGTGAAGTATGGTATAAGATCGATCCCTGCAATTCTTTTCTTTAAAGATGGAGAAATGGTAGACCAGATCATTGGTGCAGCATCCAAAGATGCATTTGCAGACAAATTAAATTCATTACTCTAATACACACTAAAGAGGGAGCTTCCCTCTTTGTATACCTCTTCTCAAATTTTTAACCAAGCAATATCACTGTATAATAGATACTATTTGTTTAAATATTTGCTTTTTTGAAGGAATGCTCTGATGTTAGATTGTGCCATTATCGGTGGTGGGCCAGCGGGACTTACGGCGGGACTGTATGCGACACGCGGAGGACTGAAAAAGGTCACACTCTTTGAAATGGGACTGCCGGGCGGACAGATCACAAAAAGTTCTGAGATAGAGAACTATCCTGGTTTTTTTGACAGCACCAAAACCGGGTTGGATTTTATGGAGGCCTGGCAGAAACAGTGTTTTCATTTTGGGCTCGAACACAAGATGAAAAAAGTAGTTTCCCTAAAGAAGAAAGAGGAGCATTTTGTGCTCACTCTGGAAGATGGAGAGACCGTTGAGGCCTTGACTGCCATCGTCAGCACAGGCGCAGTGCCCAGACGTGCAAACTTTAAAGGGGAAGAGACCTACTATGGCAGAGGGGTGAGTACCTGTGCCACCTGTGACGGTTTTTTTTATAAAGACAAGCCTGTAACGGTATTGGGTGGCGGAGATACCGCACTTGAAGAAGCGTATTATCTTTCAAATATTTGTTCAGATGTCTATGTGGTGCATAGACGTGATACATTTAGGGCAGCACCCCCGACCATAGACAGGGCTACAAGAAAAGAAAATATACATTTCATTTTAGACTCTGTCATTGAAGAGGCAGTAGGGGATGCGATGGGTCTGACAGGTGTGGATATACGTCATGTAAAAACAGGCGAAATAACACACATGGACAATACAGGGCTTTTTGTGTTTGTTGGTCAAGACGTAAAAAATGATGTGCTTAAAGATGCGCAGGGTCAGTTCATTTGCGACATGAGTCAAGAGGGGCAGGTCATTGTGGACTTGAGCATGAAGACATCGGTTCCGGGTCTTTTTGTCGCAGGTGACCTTCGTATAGAAGCACCCAAACAAGTGGTTTCAGCTGCAGGGGACGGTTCCATTGCGGCACTACAGGTAATTTCATATATTCAGGAGAAACAATAATGGCACAAAAACACAGAGTAGGTATAGTAGGTAGTACAGGCAGAGTAGGGAATCTTCTTGTGGATGCATTACTGCATGATGATATTTTACCATTGAGTGCGGTGCACGTTTTTGATGAACTTAAAAGGGATCTGCCAAGTGATGTGCTTGTAACAAACAGTATGAAAGTGTTGTTGGAAAATTGTGATGTGGTCATAGACTTTTCAGCACCAGCTGCGACGGAAGCACTCTGTTTGGCAGCACTTGATAACCCTACACCGCTTGTCATAGCAACCACAGGGTTTACAGAACATCAGCAAAATGTCATGATGGATGCTTCCAAAGAGATGCCTATACTGTATGCTTCAAATATGTCTGCTGGGATAGCCTTGCTTAAGCAGCTGGTGGAGCAGGTATCACGTACACTGCAGGATTTTGATATAGAGATCGTCGAGCAGCATCATAGACATAAAGTAGATGCACCTTCGGGTACAGCACTTACTTTGGGTGAGTTTGCTGCAAAAGGAAGAGGTTTGGACCTTAATAAGGTACGTATAAGCGGAAGGGACGGGCAGATCGGTGCCAGAACCAAAGATGAGATAGCTGTCATGGCACTGCGTGGTGGTGATATTGTCGGG
>CAYXZY010000180.1:0-3676 GCA_964469685.1 uncultured Sulfurovum sp.
AAGAAGCTAAGCTGTGCACTAAGCGCATAGTCCAAGCCTACCATTGTTTTCGTAGGATATATCTCATCTTCATCTTTTCCAAAAGACTGGTCATGTGTGACTGAAAGTTTTAATTTTTGATCAAAAAAAGCATACCTTAACCCTATAAGCATCTGATGAACGGGATCAGTGTCAGTATGGTCTGCGTATCTGTATCCCATATAGGCCTGCCATAATGTCCTGTCCATCTGTGCTCTAAATTCAAATACATCCTGATCTTTCTCATTCAGCAGATCTGTATCACGAAATGCTGATGCTTTAAGGTTAAGACGATTGTCAAACGTCTTGGAAACATCCAACCCTGTTTTTCTCGTAGCACCCAAATTTCCGCTGATCTGACCAAGTCCAAAACTGTTTTCCTGCTCACGGTAATACAAACGTGCATAGACGCCATTTGAAACATGCTCAATCTCAGCAAGTTTTGCATCCCCGTAGGTCGTATTGCCATCTTGTGTGGTTTTGGTTTTGGCATACTCTGCTTTGACAACCGTATGGGTTCCTACTTTTACTGTGGTATCCAAGCCATAAAGCTCAGATCTCTTTTTCATGGTATCTTCTGAGATATATGATGCACCGACTTCCAAAGCACCCTTCAGTGTCTTGAGTGCTGCCCTTCCCCCGTAGTTATAATGCCTTGATCCATCACCGTTGGTTTCATAATCTACTACTATAAACCGTGGATTAAAGTCAGCATCATTACTGTATACAGGTTCTCTAAAATAGAGTGTACCCCTGTCATAGTCGATCTCATAGTCTCTAAATCGCTGCAGTACTTTTTTCTCCACGATATCTTGTTGCCTGTATCTGTTTCGCACCTCAATACTTACAGATTCAGAGTTGATCACAATGGGTTTATTCTTCAGATAGTAGTATCCTGATGTACCGTCTCCTCTTATTTGATCTTTTACAAAAAGCTGATCTGTCTCAGAAGCAAACGCCACTCCATCAAAATACTCCCCGCGGTACTCAGTTTTTATCCCTGTTAAACGTCGGGAGTACTGGGAAAGTTCCGTCACTGTCATATCTGTACTTATATCTCCAAATGTTGCAGCAAAACGTTCCTTTTCTATCTTGAGGAACAATTTTTTTCTTGATGCAGCTTCATAGTTTTGCACTGAACCGTCATTATAGAGTGTATAATAGGTATTTGGGTCTATCTCATCAAAAAGCATGCTGTTCTGCGTATCTTTTCCTGAGTCATAAGCCATTGTCAGCAGCCATTCTCCCTTAATGCGACCTTTGGCAAAGAAGGAGACCCTTCCTTCTTTTACTACCTTGTCTTTGGCTCCTTTGGCATCTAAAGACTCCTTATGTCCATTCAACGTGTTGTAACCGACCGTACCTTCTGCAAACCCTACCATGATCCATTCACGAAGCTGAGGCTTGAGCCAGGCTCGTATGACTTCATCTCTGTCCTGTATCTTGAAGTGCAAAGTAGCTGTACCGGACTGTGTAGTCGGCTGAAGTTTAATATAGGCAATACCATCCGAATCAATCGTATATCTGTTCTCGCCTACTGACCCGCCGCCCAAAGGATTTTCCTGCAATTGATCAAGTGCGACCTGTGACTGATAAGGCGCCTCTATGGTAAAAGTACCTGTAATACCCGCACGAAGAGGATACCCCTCGGTATCTATGAACTTCACTGCGATCACAGGAGAGTGCTTCCCGTCAGCTACGGCAAAGGAGTTCTTCTCTATATACTCTATTTTAGCAGGGGCTGTGGAGACATGCAATGTCCTGGTCAAAGTCTTGACCGCTTGGTTTTGTTTGTTCAGAATTTTGACCATAATGGTATTGGTCTGTGCAAGCAGATCGACGCCTTTATAGGTGTCTATCACAGTTGTGCTGTTTGCATCTGTCTTCTTACCGTCAAAGTTCAGCATACTGACTTTGTGACCATTCAGCCAGACCTCTGCTTTGGTATCTTTGTCATGTACTACCGCAATACGCGTACTGGGTATACTTGGCACAAACCCTTCAGGTGGCCAGAGTATCTCTGTCTTACCCTGCATACTTCTTAAATGTCCCCGGTTGTACTTTGGCATCTCAGGCACCTTCGTAGGGATCTGATAATCATACATATCTGCTATTTTTGACTTTGCCCTGCTTGCATTGTCGTCTTTTTTGCCTTGAAGTATGCGATTTACACAAAAATCCACCCTTTTGAGCGATCCTCTGCCCATATTGACAAACTGGGAGAAGTTTCTTCCTGCAAAACGGGTATTGTCGGCATGACTGCCCATTTCATAACCATTGGGAAGCATATCTTCATCGACTTGCACCACATGGGTTCCTGTATTTACACCTTCTATATGATATTTTCCGTTTTTGTCTGTAGTTACGTATGTACCGTTTTCCATATATAAACGAACATTGGCCACACCATGGCCTTTTTTGTTATCTTTATAAGCACATTCATAGACCTGCCCTATAATGATGCCTTTGTCACGCATCAGTTCATCAATGATGCGTGTTTTTGCTAAAGCTTTGTTAGAAGTAAAATTACAACTGCGTGCTCTAAATGCATCAACATTTAGTGATTTATTGGAAGAGGCTGTTGTTTTACTCATAGGTATGGTACACCCTGCGTCGTTAACTACTGCGACATTCACCACTTCATTATTGTATACACCTGCACCTATCTCAGCGATGAATGTGATCTGTACACTACCATTTGCAGGCAAGCTTGGTATTACAAAATACAGGTGCTTACCATCCCCGGAAAGTTGCGGTGTTGTCTTGATATTATCAATCTTGGCAGTGTCTTCTTTGTATTTTAAACCCATTGGCATCAGGTCATCCACCTGAAAATTTTGTAAGGCATACGCTTCGTCATTATGCACAATAAGTGTATAGAGCAACACCTCGCCTACACTTGCCACATCTTTGTTCACCTGTTTTTCTATCCAGACCTTCAGTCCATCTTGTTGTATGATCGTAGCGCTGTCTGTTCTGACTGCAATACCCTGATCATCATAAGTCACCCCTAAAGTGTCACCAGCGATCACATGCAATCTACCGTCACCGCTGATGCTATTTTCTCCCGTAACTACAATGTAACCTGTAAACACTCCACTATCGGGTGCTGTCTCAACCAGCCTTACTCTCTCAACATCACCGGTAGGAGAAGTGACATTGACTTCTATGTTCTCACGTACACTGTTGTCTACATTCTGGTCTGCATCTGTGACTTTAATGAGCGTAAGATCATTTAGATTGTACACGGTTGCATCCGTCATGCCTATGGCAGATGCTGTACTGAGTACTGTTCCATCAGGAAGCGTAGGTGTGGGCATGCCCACCCACACACCATTGGCATCCAAATAAGCGCTTTGCCCCAAAAGAAGTGTCTGTTCACCTGTCGTATCGGAACCTAAGAGTTCTATATTTGCATTGGTACCGGTGACTGTATGAGACACTTCATTGGATGTACTGTTTTTATCGATACTGTTGACACTATAAACAGCAGTAGCAGTATTGGAGATGATATCTCCGATCGTCGCTGCTCCTGAGGCAGTCACGAAAATCAGTAAAGCAACCATACCTCGAAACATCATCGCAAACCCATTGCGATCACGTTTTGAGGCAAAAGCCCCCAAAATTTGACATACCTCTCCTGTTCGTACCCTGAAGG
>CAYXZY010000181.1:0-3669 GCA_964469685.1 uncultured Sulfurovum sp.
TAAATACCAGGTTCCAGATCTCTAAAAATCTGTCACCCTCTCCGCCCATTTTGTCTTCAGGGCCATTGAAGTTTTCTTCACCCTGATCATAGAATATCTCAGAACACGGTCCACAGGGGCCGGTATCACCCATTTGCCAGAAGTTGTCTTTGTCTCCAAAACGCATGATGCGCTCTTTGGCGATATACTTGCTCCATATCGCTTCAGCCTCATCATCGGACTCATGTATCGTAACCCATAGCTTCTCGATTGGAAGGTTCAGATACTGCTCACCTGTAATGAATTCCCAGGCATAGGCGATCGCCTCTTCTTTGAAATAATCGGCAAAAGAAAAGTTGCCCAGCATTTCAAAAAGGGTATGGTGACGTGCGGTGTAGCCTACATTGTCAAGGTCATTGTGTTTTCCGCCTGCTCTGAGGCAGGTTTGTGAACTGGTGGCACGCGGTATCTCGGGGATGGGCGCTTCACCCGTGAAGATATTTTTGAACTGGACCATCCCAGCGTTGGTGAACATCAGTGTCGGGTCATCGGGTACGAGTGGTGAAGAAGGTACGAGCTGATGCCCTTTGCTTTGAAAAAAGTCTAGAAATGATTTTCTAATATCCATAATAAAATGTTCCTGTGATAAAGTGGGATATTTTATCCTAAGTGTGGTTATTGTGAGGTAAAAGTCGTAGGTATGCACCCTCCATACTGCTTCATTGATGGCTGTGCCTAGACACTTCAGGGCATAATTTTATCTTTTTCCAGTATGATAACTGCCATGAATATCAGAGCAAAAAGGTAAAAAAATATGAAAAAAATAGGCTTAGGCTTGGACTATAGCAATATCTGCAAAGACTACAATACCGTCTACCTGGACAGAGACAATGATGATCCTGCTACCATGAAATGTATCAGAAGTATACTTGGCTGGCTGGATGAATTTCTTGCAGAGATGATAGAAGCATTTGACCTTAAAGCCTACAGACTCAACCATACGCCTCCTGTCAAAGTAGCAGAGATCGTCAGCAAACGCTTTCTGTTTTACTCTTTGGAAAAAGAGATCACCCTGCAAAGCTATGTGCTGCACAACGAAAACAACAGCTACAATACACTTGCGCAATGGGCCAAAGAATCACACAACAGCCTTCTTGTGAAAAACGACGAAGAAGGTGAGGGTCTCTACTTTTTTGTGGAAGAAAATTCTCCAATACACCTATGGCTGCTGGAAAAACTCAAAGACTTTTCTTTGGATGAAGTGCCTTTTACGGAGCAATAAAACACCCCAGGGCACAAGCAATTTTTCATTCTTTGATTGCCTGTTGCATCGTCATATGACGATACTACAGTTATGCTGCTGCATAGATCTCTTTTTCTCTAGCGATCAGAATATCGCCTAAAAAGAAGTATGCTTCTTTCCATGCTTCTATAATGTCATCCGTGGCTGCATCACCTAACACTTCTTTGATCGCAGCCAACAAAGAGACACCCACCATAGGGTAATGTTCAGGTTTCACATGTGTTCTTACATGTCTTTGTGCCATACCCTCAACTGCCTTGCCCAAAACCTCAAGGTTGTCCATATTGCTGGCATATGCCACTATGGCTCCTGCAAGTTTTTTATGCTGATCTTCTGGTGCTTCACCAAAAAGTTCTCTGGTCTCAGGGTAGTCTCTAAAGAGTATTTCATACATTTTAGTTGTGATCGCTTCACCATGTTCCGTAAGTACCGGTGCTGTTGCCTTGCAAATCTCAATTGTTTTTTCTGATAGTCCCACTGTTTCTTCCTTTTTTGTATTTTCTTTATTCAATAATTTTTTTATCCATTCTAACATAGCCATATCCTAATCTACAGGGATTCGAACAACCAGACCACCCATCACATCAGCCATTTTGAAATCTGTTTTAGGACTGTCTTTATGCTCATTGTGGCAACTGACACATGCTTTGGCTATGGCGATATCCGCATACACGCCGGTAAAGTATTTTTTACCGCCGAGTGTTTCAGTGGTATAATAGTTTTGACCAATATTTTTGGCTACAAACTCCAGTCCCGCTTTTTCTGCATCGGTCTTAGGTGCGTTTTGTTTGTTAATAGGCCAAAGCGAAAGAAGTGAATAGGAGAACTTCCCTTTTTGTTTCTCGACGGCCAACTCTCCACCATATCGTAACATTTGGGCAGGCAGTACCAATGCAACATCATCTTCCCAGTGCTCACTGGCTTTGATCACCTTCTCTTCTACAGCCAAACGATTGACGATCTTTTGTGTGTAAACCGTACGGTCACTGTCTACGACTGCATGAATGGCATCTGCCATTGTCTGAGCTGAAACCATACCCTCTGCTTGAACTGATGTTGCCAAGAGTGCGGCACCTAAAATACTTGTACATGTTTTTGCTATAAATTTTGCTTTCATTTGTTTTCCTTTTTTATATCAATGAGTATTGGATGCGTTTATGTACACCTGTACCTAAACACATCCAATACGTAAAAAGAAACCTTCTGGTTTCCACGCTTGGTCAGTGTATTGTAGTGATTTTCTATACTTATGTACCTCCTTTTCTGTGCTTATTGTCACGCTCTACAGCAAGGTCTATACCTTCAATATGCACAGAGGGCTTACCTGTAAAGTTTTTCCTGATGAGCTCTTTATCTGCAAGGCTATCCAAGGTGAAACTCAACCCATGACAATCCATACAAACAGAACGTACCATTTTCTCTTGGGGTCTAAGGTTGAGATTTTGGTTATGTTCGGTATACCTTTGTCCGCGTTTTTTCTTTGTAGGCATGTGGCATGTAGCGCAGCTGACCGCTTCACTTTGATCAATCATTCCTTTTTTTGCCTGCATGTACAGTGTGTAATGTTTGGAGTTTTTATAGTTATTGGTATGTTCATCATCATGGCATTTCATGCAGGCATCAACGTGTACATCACTCGTATCAAAGCTGTGCTCACTATGGCAACTGCTACAGTTCAGTGCCTTGTGTCCTGCCTCAGCATGCATCGGCAGCCTGGCTTGTGCAGGTGTCATGGGTGAAAGCCCTGCTTTTATGCGCATACCATGCTTAGAGTCCAAAAACCCTTCCACTTCAAGTTTATGACATGCTTTACAATTCTTGGGACTTGTTTTTACTTTGAACTCCGGATCATCTTCAGTGGCATGACATGCCTTACAGTTTACACCGCTTTGTGCATGTGAAGAGCGCGCCCATTCCTGCAACAATGATGTATCTTCAGCATATCCGTCGGCATCTTTGCTTTGCAAAGCTTTCTTTTTCAGATCATCCAAGTAGGAATCCAAAGACATTTTTTTTACTTTTGCGACATTAAATGTAGCATTTTCATCGCTGTGTTTTAGTAAAAAGTCTTCATACAGTGCCTGATTGTCATGGTAATTATGACACCCTGTCGTTGAACAGGTTTTAAATGACATCCCCTCATGACTTGGACGGTCTTTTGCAATATCTTTATGACATTCATAACAAAAGTCCTCAGGCATGGTCACTCCGGTTTCATGCGTACCTTCAAAGTTGTGTTCCGTGTGGCATGTCGTACATTTCAGCGCATCAATATTCTCAAGTCTATCTGCATTTCTTGGATCAGTAAATTTGCTGAACGGGTGCTTATCTTTAAATTTTTTATGTTCTTTCTCATGACACTTCTGACACGCTTCCTCAATGGCTTC
>CAYXZY010000182.1:0-3668 GCA_964469685.1 uncultured Sulfurovum sp.
GTATTGATGGCTTGTGCACCTTGTGAGCCACCCAAAAAGATCACCGTCCGTACTTTTTTTCTAAGATGCGCATGCTCAAAAAAGACCGACTTGACAGGATAGGCTTTTATCGGACTTTCCTCAAGATAAGAAGAGATAAAATATGTTGCATAAGGCTTCAAAATTTTATTGAGTGTCCCAAGTGCAGCATTTTGTTCATGTATCACAAGTGGTGTTCTTGTAAGTTTGGCTGCAAATGCCATGGGTGCAGCAGAAAACCCCCCTACAGAAAATACGACGGAGGCTTTGTGTTTACGCAGTATTTTAACCGACTGGAACATCGCTTTTGCCATCATAAAAAGTGACTTTACTTTTCCCAATGCCCCCTGATTGACTACACCGCGTGTTTCAAAGAAGTATTTTTCCAAAAAGTCTTCATCTGCTTCGAACCATTGTCTGTCCTGTCCTTTGGTTGAACCGACATAGATGACTTCGACAGTTCTGGCTGACGGTTCCTGAGCTTGTTGAAGCATTATCTGCTCCTTCACTGCGCTCACAATAGCCAGATGCCCTCCGGTGCCGCCACCGGTCATGATGATACTCATATCTTTTCCCCTTCCTTTAAAATAACGATTTTTGAGCAAAGCTCAAGAAATCTACGTTGTCACCGGGACAACTTCAGCAGTTGGCTCATACGACTTGTCGCATTAGGGCACTTCTAAAAACGCTGGACACACAGATTATATCATCTCCCCTTTTTCATTTCGGGGTACCTTTTTGGAGACCATGAGTACCATGCCAATGGCTATACAGGAGGCCCAGATATGTGAGCCCCCATAACTTAAAAATGGCACGGCAATACCCTTGATCGGCGTGATCCCCGAAATGCCATACGAATTAAGAATAAATGCAAAAGCGATCAGCAGCCCCACCCCTATGGAGAACAGGTAGTACATAGGGTTCTTCACTTTGGCTGCTATCTTAAAAATACGAAAGACGATGAACAAAATCGTAAGCGTCACCAGCGCAAGTCCGAACAATCCAAGTTCTTCAGTAATACCGGCCAAGATAAAGTCCGTATGTACTTCTGAGAGGTACCCCAGTTTGAACTGTCCATTGCCCAGTCCCTGACCGAAGAGTCCACCGTTATGGATGGCATTCAGCGAATTGGATATCTGGTAGGGCTCCTTGCCTGCCTCTACGCGCAATGTCTGCAATTGTTCAAACGGCAGTACAGAGAGTATGCTGTCTTGTACCGTACCCCACCATGATTTGATACGCGCCATACGGTGCGGTGCAAAAAAGATGAGTGCCAAAAAGCCGAAAAACACACTAGAGAGCAAGGTGAAAAAGAATTTCAAAGAAGACCCGATGAACAGGAACAGCACCATTAGTGTTGCACCAAGTACCACTACCTGACCCAAGTCTTTTTGAAACACAGCTATGATCACAACAGCAACAAGAAAAACAAGAATATAAGGTGCAAAGGCTTTTAGCTCCTCAAAAAAGCCCATCTTTTCCTTATGCAGGAGCTTACGGGAAAAACTCCAGGCTATAAAGAACACAAAGCCTACTTTGAAAAATTCAACCGGCGCAATGGACATGGGGCCTATGCGTATCCAGCGTTTGGCACCCCCGACTGCATTAACCAGTGATGCAGGCATGAACTGCATGACTATCATCAAGATGAAAAAACTAAAAAAGAGCAAAAGCCCTACCCTAGAAAACCACTTGTCAGGATCGAGTTTACTCAAGATGACCATGGTAACAAAGCCTATAAACACAGCCATACTCTGACGAATAAAAAAATGGGAACCTTCATAGCCAAAGAGAACCACAGCATACGTGGAGAGAGAATAGGACATTACCAAAGAAAGTGTCAACAGTACCATGACTCCGGCTAAAAGGGGTTTGTCTATCATCTCAATACTCTTTTTCATTTTTGTTTATATAATATTAATTAGTATTTTATCAGATTTATTAGATAACTTTGATAAAATTCAACATAAAGATAAGGGAAATGATGTCCAAAAATATACAAAACCAAGCCATACACCAAAGAAAGTACAAGATCTCGGTCCTTTTTTTACTTTTAGTACTTGCTATGGGTA
Source organism: uncultured Sulfurovum sp. (assembly GCA_964469685.1). Classification (GTDB taxonomy): domain Bacteria; phylum Campylobacterota; class Campylobacteria; order Campylobacterales; family Sulfurovaceae; genus Sulfurovum. Next base: position 2,091 of record CAYXZY010000182.1, read on the forward strand.
TCTTTTTATCATCTGTTACAAAAACGGTCTTCACCGAACGCAGGATACCCAGCCACAACAAGACCATCCATGACCGTTCTTTCCGCGGTGCCATCATTTCTGCAGACAACTATACCCTTTCGAACTCTCAAAAAACCTATCAGGCTGTGATACGTGGTGCCAGCATAAAACCTGAAATGAAAGAAACATTTATTAAGCTGTTTTCCATCTACTCCAACATCCCCGAAGATGCATTGCGCAAAAAGTTCCTGCGTAAAGGCAAAGCGATCCAGGGAAATATCATTCTTTCCAAGACCATAGGCTCAAGTACTGCCATGCAGCTTAAATCGCTTGCGTTAAAGCTGCGAAGACTGGGGGTTTTCCGCTCCATCAAGACACGCTCGGGTATTGATGTGCTCTTTGGGCTTGACATCATCGAAAACGGTGAGGCCAGACGTTTTCCCCTTAAAGATGTCATGAGTCCCGTTCTTGGGTATGTCGGTAAAAAAAGTGATGGACGCTACACACGCCCGGAGGGGAAAAAAGGCCTGGAACGTAACTACAATGAACATATCACCTCCAAAAAAGATGGCTACTTCAAAGGTAAACGGGATGTATTGGGTGCTGTTATCCATGACAAGAATTCCATCAAGTCGCAAAGGGTGGACGGGCTGGATCTGCACTTGAACATCCCTTTGGCTTTTCAGCGCAGAACAGAACTTATGATCGATGCCATGAAGAAAAAGATTGATGCAGATGAGATCCTTGTGGGGGTCATGGAAAGTCGCACAGGTAAAGTGCTCGCCCTGGCTAGTACAGAACGCTATGATCCTTCGCACATCCGCCAAAAAGATGTGCCAAAACTCAACCCCAAGTTTTCCGAATATCCTTACGAGGCAGGGTCGGTCCTCAAGCCCATCACGCTTGCCATTGCCCTAGACCATAAAGTAGTCACGCCCAACACATGGTTTAAAACCGGGTACAAGAAGTTTGACATTACAGGCGGGCAGACCGTCAGCGACGATGACTATTTTGAAGATATGCAGGTGACAGACATCATAGTCCACTCTTCCAACATCGGTACCTCCAAAATATCATGGAGACTCACAGGCAAAGAGTATAGAGAAGGGCTGCTCAAGTTCGGTGTGGCCAAAAAGTCCGGCATTGACCTCTCAAGAGACCTGCCTGGCTCACTCAAACCTCTCCATCTGCTCGAGCACAAGATGCACAGGGCAAACTCCTCTTTTGGGTACGGTATGATGGTCACCTTTGCACAGCTCTTCAAAGCCTACTCTGCCTTTAACAACGATGGTGTGGCCGTCACCCCACGTATAGTCAACTACCTGTCTGACGGCAAAGGAAAACACTACACCCTTCAACCAAGAGTAGGAAACATCAAGGCAGTAAGTAAGAAATCTGCCAATCAAATAAACACGATATTGCAAGAAGTCGTCAAACGCGGTACAGGTAAAGCAGCCCAATACCCAGGACTTGAAATAGGCGGGAAAACCGGAACTGCGCACATTGCCAAAAATGGACGTTATGTCCGAGAGTACCATTCCAGCTTCTATGGTTTTGCCAATGACAAAGAAGGACACA
>CAYXZY010000183.1:0-3610 GCA_964469685.1 uncultured Sulfurovum sp.
AAAGCAGTGCCAGTACCTCATCGTACATCGTTTGATATTCTGTCGTCATATCTCCATCTCCACCATTTTGCCCATCGTTATTTCCGCGATTTCACGACCGAAGTTTTCACATTTGATCAACTCCTCTTCTGTAGGAATCAGTTTGATCTTCATCGGTGAGACAGGCAGTCTGAATTTGAGCCACTGCATCCTGTCACGCAACATATCCGGTGCCTCTCCGGTCCAGCCGTATGAACCAAAGGTTGCACCGATCTTGCCGACATTTTCCAGATACGGCATACAGGACAATAAGTCCCAGGCAGGTTTTACCGCATCTCCATTGATGGTAGGTGATCCCAAAATGATCGCATCGGATTCCTCAAGAAGGTCTATCATGTTTTGCTCTTCCAGTGAAGCCAGATCATACATACTCGCAATGATACCTGCGACAGAATCTGCACCCTGTGTAATCTTTTCAGCCATGGCAAGTGTATTGTCATAACTGGACATATAGAATACAGAAAGTATCTTTTTGCCCTTGATGTTTTTATGTGCCTTGGAATCTTCACTCCATTGTGCATATTTATCTATATATTTTTGTGGGTCAGTACGTAATACGGGTCCATGCAATGGGGCAATGACATCTATGTCAAATTTAGCATATAGCTTTAGCGCCTGCTTAACATATTGTCTAAACGGGCGCATGATATGCTGATAATAATATTTGAATGCGTAACTGAAGTCTCCTACTTCATCATCAAAAAGCCGTTCATCATAATAATGACTTCCAAAAACATCTCCGCTAAATAATATTTTTTCTTCATGCAGATAACTGCTCATGGTATCAGGCCAGTGCAAAAAAGGTGTACTTAGGAACTCTATGGTTTTATCTCCCAAGGAGATGGTTTTGCCTGTATTGGCTATTTCAAATTCTATGTCTTTTTTAAGCAAAGCTTTCAGCATCATCACAGCCCTTCCTGAAATCACAAGTTTTGCCTGAGGCGCGCGCTGCATGAGTTCTTCTAAGGCACCAGAGTGGTCCGGTTCCAAATGATGAAGAACAATATAGCTAATCTCGTCATACTCACAAAGAAGCTCAAGCCTTTTAAAAAAATCATCTGAAAATTCTTTTTTTACTGTATCCATCACACAGACACCCTCTGAGCCACGAATCAAATAACTGTTATAAGAACTTCCATTGGCTGTTTTCATAATGATATCAAACGTACGTATCATCGGGTCAAAAGCACCTGTAAAGTGAACACTGTCTGATATTGCTGCTATTGACCCTATCATATGTTCTTATATGAGATCACGATCTCACCCTCATTTTCATTCACGACACATTGACACATCAATCTATAGTTGTCTGATTTGGTTTCGAGCATATCCAAAGCAATATGCTCTTTTTCTGTAGGAGGATTGAGCAGATCCATCCCCTCATCAATCTGTGCAATACATGTACTGCAATCCCCTACCCTGCATCCAAATTCCATGGAGGCTCCGGTTTTGGCAGACACCTGTCTTAGGGTCATTCCAAGAGGAACTTTGACTTTTATGTTGTCGTCGCGCAAGATAATCGTAGCCATTTTTTGATCCTTTTATTAGCGTTTCTTAACTGGTATGCAAATACCGTTCTAGTTGCGGCCATATTTCAGATACAAATAGTCATGCACATCACTCAGGAAGAACTTTTGATTATCAGGATCTTCAAAATGTCCTACCCACCCTGGATCTTTTTCTATTACTTTTCTTGCCGGAAGTACAAATTCTTGATAAGGAAGCTTGGTTTTTAAAAGACTGCAAGTATTGATCTCATGCAAAACGGCATCAAACAACTGTTTGGCAGAGTGCTCCCCGTCCTCCAAATACAAGGTGCCGTTTTTCTGCATCATTCTAAATATATTTAATATCTTCTGCGCTTCTTCATATTCAGTCATTTAACGTGTCCCTATTGCACAAACATATAGTATTGCATTTTGCGTAGACAGCAACCTTTGTACTTTTCCGTCATAAAATGCGCCTATCCCGCTCATTCCCAGACCTTTTTTTTCAGACAACAGAGACAGCCGATGTGCGTAGGATCCTGCCTGCATCAAGGATTCCGGAGAAAAGACCTTTGAGGTCAAAATAACAATCAATCCTGCTTGCGTAAGCCAATGCTGATCGACCATTGATGTCGAAAGCTCATCCGAAGTGATCGTTGCTATCTTTTCTGTGCCGTCTTTCAAGTAGAGGCCGCTATCTAAAAGTTCACTCCTTACAATCACACTATAAGGTTCCAGCAGAGGTGGCGCTTGGCTTATCAAGTCCATGAAAAACCGTGTATCCTCTCTGCTTAAAGGGGTGGGACTAAACTTCCTGGCTGACCTGCGTTTGAGTGTTAATGTTTTATCGATCTCATACTTTACATTCTTTGGTTCCATGGATATGTCATAGGTCAGTGACTGAATGGACTCTGTGACCCAGCTGGTCCCTTCAGTATAGTCAACAGGATGCACATGCATCATAGATTCTTTCATTGACATCACATTTTTATCTGTTTGTTCACCCATGTATAACCCTATACACGAATACTCCTCATTGCTTGTAAATCCCATTTTTGCATCCAGGTCTTTTCTGTCAAAATCTGACAACAAATGATATTCTTTCCCGCAAACATCCGCAGCAGCTTCCAAAGATCCAATTTGGTGTCCTGCATCTAGATAACAGTAACGAAATGCACGTTTTCCATATTTCCATTCTGACCTAAAAGGCACGACAGACACAACAAAGATCATTCCTTTCATCAAGTGGTTCATACCTAACGATGGCTCAAGACCATCATTGTCCAATTCCTTAATGAGAACAAAACTCTCCTCAAAGGGGTTAATATGATAAATGCCGCTTATAACCCCTTTGACCCCGCGTATCTGTACATAGAGTTCTATAGGGTGCAAATTGCCTGCAGATGGAGTATTGAGCTGATAATAAGGCTTCTGATCCAAGGATCTATAAGAGGTAATACACCTGGCCAATTCGGCAACTTCCAATGCTTCCACATCACCAAAATGATATCTGTATAGAAAGTCCGGATATGTTTTGAACATTGAAGGTTGCGCATTCCAGTCTATATAGCCACTTGATTGAGCCACACGAAGTGGAGTAAGGGTTGTATCACTATAGATATCTAACATAGCATTGGCTATACGGACATCCACTCTTCATGTGTATGTCCGGTTTTTTTTACACTTAAAACATCTCTAACTGCGGCAATACATGCATCATAGTTTACTTCGTTTACTATTTCATCTACAAGCTCTTTGTAGACTATAAAACCTTCGCGGTCAACCACATAAACTGCCCTTGCAAGCCTGTCTTTTAGTTTGCCTTCAGCAATCAATAAGCCATACTTTTTTGCAAAATTTCTATTGGTATCAATGACTACTTCAGCCGCATCGATAGATTCTTTTTTTGTATACTCTTGTACAAAGTCGGGATCATCAGTTGTCACCATATAGGTAGTAAGCTTAGGAAACTCCTTGATAAGATCGTTAAATTTTTTTGCACCCAATGAACATACTTCCGTTTTAAGAGAGGGAATGGCAATAAACAATTGTACAGTCGGGGCGATCATACCAATGACGCTTTG
>CAYXZY010000184.1:0-3583 GCA_964469685.1 uncultured Sulfurovum sp.
CGATTCGAGAGCTACGACGCTTTTTTTGCTTCGTTTTTTTTAAAAAAAATGAAGAAAGAGACAACACCACAATAGTTATACGAGGAAATCAAATAAAATCAACAAAAAATATTATGATAAAATACACAATATAAAAGGACAATACAGATGATAAAACCCCTAAAATTCCTCTTCGGTATTTTGATCGCGCAAATCGCAACATTTACGCTCATTGTATTGTCCCCCACTGCATTGGATACTGCAGGCGTACTTCGCATCGCAGTACCTCTGTTCTTCATCGCACTTGTCATCGCTTTCTGGTTCTCTTCTATCTCTACCCAGCACGGCAAAGACCGCTTCGAAACAGAAAAAGAGAAAATACGCAAAGCCGCAGAGAAAGACAAAGAACGCATCATCAAAGAAGCGCAGCGTAACATTACCGCACACTCTGCCAAGACCACTGCCAAAGCCAATTTTAAAGTGGGAGCGGCATTTGCAGGCGCATTGGGCGTGGGAGCACTCTTTGTCTTTGCACAGATGGTCACAGCCGGACTGCTTGCACTTGCAGCCACAGGTGGCGCGATGGGTGGGTACTACATCAGAAGCAAACGAGCCCAAAGAGAACAGTTGGCACTTCAAGCCCCTACAGATGTAGAGATCATCGAATACAAAGAAGAGGTAAAGTCATGAAATTACTCGTATCTGCGCTTGAACCTTCATCCAACCTGCACCTTAAAGAAGTGCTCAAGCATACCCAGGATGTAGAACTTACAGGTATCTTCGATGCTTCACTGGGCAAACCTCTTTATGACATCAGTCAGTTAGCCGTGATGGGCATCATCGATGCACTGGGGAAGATATTTTGGGCATACAAAGCCATGAATGAGATGGTGGAACTGGCCAAAGATGTAGACAAGATTCTTTTGATGGACTCTTCAGCCTTCAACCTGCCATTGGCCAAGAAACTTAAAACTGCCTACCCTGACAAAGAGATCATCTACTACATCTTGCCGCAGGTTTGGGCAAGCAGGCCCAAACGTGCCAAGAAGTTGGAACAGTACTGTGACAGACTGCTGGGCATACTGCCTTTTGAGGTTGACTACTACCCACAGGGCAAAGCTGAGTACATCGGTCATCCCCTGCTAGACGAGATAAACGTACACAGAATAGAAGCCGAAACCAAAAATGTCATAGCCTTCATGCCAGGATCACGCAGATCTGAGATCTCCCGCTTGATGCCGGTGTTTTTGGAACTAAGACGTAAACTGGGAAATGACATCAGGCCTCTGCTTGTCATACCCCCGTCATTCAGCAGGCAAAAGATCGCCAGACTCTATCATGGCAACAGAGAGTTCGAGGTGGTACGTAACACGCATGAGGCACTGCGTCGTGCAGAGTTCGCCTTTATCTGTTCCGGTACGGCCACCCTTGAAGCGGCACTCATAGGTACGCCTTTTACCTTGGCCTACATCGCCAAAAAGATAGACTTCTTTATAGGCACAAAGTTGCTGGGGATCACTCAGGTGGGACTTGCCAACATTATACTGACACACTATAACGGTACGACACTGCACCGTGAACTCCTCCAGGAAGATGTTACGGTTGACAATCTGCTCAAAGAGTACTACAATACCGACCGAGATATCTTCGCTCAAAAAGCAGAAGAGTTAAAAACGTATCTTTCTCATGGCAGCAGTGAGAATGTAGCACGTATTATTATGGAATAATACGCGTAGGGTGGATTTATCCACGTTAAAATTATATTGAATTGATCATACGATAATCAAAAGGTGGGTGAACCCACCCTACGCGACGATAGATTAAAAGGAGTTAAGATGCTGGTACATATCTGCTGTTCAGTAGACAGCCACTACTTTCTGCAAAAACTCCAGGATGAATACCCCGATGAGAAACTCACAGGATTTTTTTATGATCCTAACATTCATCCGCACTCTGAGTACTATCTGCGATTACTCGATGTAAGACGAAGCTGCAAGATGCTTGGTGTAGAACTTATAGAAGGTGAGTATGACGTAGAGAACTGGCTGGAAGCAGTACGCGGACTGGAGCATGAACCCGAAAAAGGCAGCCGCTGCGGTGTATGTTTTGACAGACGCTTTGAAGTCTCTGCCAAAGAAGCTGCCAGACTTGGCGAAAGCAGTTTTACCTCTACCCTGCTCACCAGCCCCAAAAAGTCGCTCGAACAACTTAAAATAGCCGGTGATGCACTCGCCGAACGTGAAGGCATTACATTTGTCGCACCCGATTACCGTAAAGCCTCAGGCACACAAGAGCAGAACATCCTGGCCAAAGAAGATGCACTGTACCGTCAAGACTACTGTGGCTGCATGTATGCCCTCAATATCCAGCGCGACCAGCAGGATAGACTGGCAGATGAACTTTTTATGCCTGTCTCAAAACAGGTACAGCCTGAATCTATAGAAGAGCGTATAGCCATGTATGAAAAACGCTGGGAACTGGAAGCATCGGACAAGCCACACAAGATCGTCAAACAACGTTTCTTGAACTGGCGTCTGAGCTCAGGGCTCTTACGGGTACGCAAAGAAGTGGTTCCTGCACATTTCCTACCCTACTCTACGCTTAAAAGTGAGTATACTCGTGGAAAGATAGAATATATGGTCAATGATGTGCATCATATGAACCGTGATGAAGTGCGGTTCATTACACTGGCGCATTACAACAAGCTTGCCGACACAGACTACAAGACCGTGACAGAACTCATCTTTTCAGCTCCTTCTTTTGAAACAGAAGTCTCTGTACGTCAAAAACTGGGTGTGACGCCTTATGACCTCTCGGTCATACTTGTGACAGATGAGATCCCTGATAAAAAGATAGAAATACTCTGTCAAAGCAAGACCTACAGCGATGTCAAAGAGGTGCTCATAGCACTTTAAAAGTTATAGCCTATACCCACATAGGTATAACTTGTGTCAAAGCCTACATCTGCCATACCGAAAGATTCTACAGTAAATATATCAGCCATATTGACCCTGGCTTGGTCCATCTCCCAGGATTTATGTGTAAAGCCAAGCACAAAATATAACTGAGGGTCAACATCCATGCCGGCAAAATGGGTCTTGGTTTCAAACGGTACATACTTTAGGGCGATATTGAAGGTCTTAAAAGTCCCGTCCACATCAAACGAAGACCCGAACCAGTCATTTTTCATATACCCTGTCTGCATACCGATGCTTCCACTGCCTTCCAAAAAAAGAGCAGGTGCCAGCGCCACGCCCATCTGCACTGACAGACCCAGCTTATAGGTCAGGATGGTTGTATCTGTGGCATCCAGGATGTTGTAGACCATTTCAGCGGTCTTTCTGAGATTTTGCATTTTTATCACAGGCATGGAAAACCCTGTGGTCACTCCTATACCAAGATAGTTGTCCTCTTCATGATACACATCGTACCCTACGCCAAGATTAAGATCAAATCCCCTGACCTTATATTCGCTAGGTACTGGTACAGAAGTATATTCCCCTATAGCATCATTGATCGAACCTGATACCGGGATATCATAGGTGATAGGGTAAGTGGCCAAAGTCGTTAACTTATCGGCAAAGTCAGAAGCATAAATGTCTGC
>CAYXZY010000185.1:0-3561 GCA_964469685.1 uncultured Sulfurovum sp.
ATCCACAATCTTCTGAAATCTCTTTTCTTTTGTCTTCTATCTCTGTAAGCATATACTAATGAACGCTCGAGTTGTTCTTTCGCTTTTCTGAAGTGTTTTCTTCTACCGCTGTAGAACCCTCTTGCTTGTTTTAGTAGTTTTTTGTGACGTCTGTGTCTAACTATACCGGTTTTTACTCTCATGGTTATCCTTTACCTTATCTGTTTAAGAATCGGTGTTAAGCATTCTCTCTGCTTAAACTTGCCCCTAATCGGGGGTTATCTCTTTTTTAAAAGGACGTTTTTTGAACAAAGTCCAACAAAACTACGCTAACGCTGAGTTAACTTCAGCAGTTGGCTCATGCGACTGGTCGCATTTCCTTTTTCCCTTGATGGTCTTAGTTGATCATCTCTTTAATGTTTTTAGCATCGGCTTTATCAACATGTTTAGGACTTCTCATTTGTCTATGGTGTTTACCATCTACTTTTGAAAGAATGTGACTTCTGTATGCAGTCCCTCTTTTGATCTTGCCGCTTTTTTTCACTTTAAAACGCTTAACAGCGCCTTTTACGCTTTTCATTTTTGGCATATGCTTACTCCCTATAGAATTTTCTATACCGGAACATAAGTGTTCATTGGCATAAAATGGGACGGTATTATACCCAAATTATCTAAAAACTCTATAAAGTATTTATGCGCCGTCTTCCTGGCACATCTCTAACCCCATTTATGCTAAAATCATTGACAGTAAAATATAGGGCAACTCTGTGGATAAGATCACCGAAATACTTTCTCAAAAAAAGAAACTTCTTACGGAAATTTACTTTGATCTACAGTTGCATTTTGAAGAGAAGTATGGGAAAGATGCCCTTGTCCTTATGGAGATAGGTACTTTCTTTGAGGTTTATGAGGTCAACAACGATGCGCTCAAGGTAGGCAAGGCCAAAGAGATAGCCGAACTGCTCAATATACAACTCACCAGAAAAAGCAAAGCCGTACTTGAGAACTCGGTGTCCAACCCGCTTTTGGCCGGTGTACCGGCTGTCTCCCTAGATCGCTATCTTTCCAGGCTCATTGATACAAAGAAATATACCATCATCGTCGTCAAACAAAAAGGCGAAATGCCCCATATCAAACGTTATGTCTCCAACATTATCTCCCCAGGTACGAACTTTGAGTACCTGAATGAACCAACGGAAAACAACATTGTCTCCTTACTGATAGATGAAAATTCCGGGATCTTTTCTGTGGGGTATGCAGCCATCGATGTGAGTACCGGAAAAACCATCTGTAATGAGATTCACTCTACCCGTGATGACAAGACCTACGCGCTTGATGAAGCTTTTAATCTACTGCAAACCTACAGTACCTCAGAAGTCATCATCACGCTTGACAGCAAAGCCCTGGACAAAGAGTGGCTCATCCATTACCTTGAGCTTGAGTCTTTGCACTACTCGCTCAACACTAAACGTTTCAAGATCTCCTTTCAGAATGAACTTTTTACACGGGTTTTTGAGATCAACTCATTTTTAAGTGCCATTGAGTTCCTGGATCTTGAACGTCACCCCTATACCACCGAATCCCTGGCTGTTCTGATCGACTTTATCATTGAACATGACGAAAGTATCATTGACAAAATGAACAAACCGGTCTTTCTTGGCAATAACCGTTACATGTATATCGGGAACAATGCCATGGAGCAACTCTCTGTTATCTCACGTGATCCTGCTGACATTACCTTGCTTGACCTTATGGACAAAACCTCTACAGCATTTGGCAAGCGTCTGCTTAAAGAAAGACTCTTAAATCCTATCTGCGACAAGGATCTTCTTGAAAAGCGTTATGATCTCACGGAGCGATTGCTTCCCAATATCAATCGTTTTGAAACGCACCTGAAACAGATCTATGATCTGGAGCGTATCGCACGACGTATCAAATTACGCAAACTGCACCCCGTGGAGCTCACCTACATCGCTATGTCACTTGAAGCCATCCTCAACCTTCTTAACGATGGAACGGAAAATGGTCTTGAGATAGAAGAAAATCTCTATGAAGAAAGCCAAGAAATGCTCAAGGTTCTGCATGATACCTTTGAGCTTGACATGTGTGCGCGTTTTCGGATAGAGCAGATCAATGACAACCTTTTTAAAGATGGCGTGTATCCGGCTATTGACACCATTGTCAAAACACAACAAAAAGAGATTGACAAGATGGAAAGTGTCGCTTCACATGTTGAGTCATTATTTGAAAAAGACAAACTCTTTACTGGCACTACCAAATACGCTACAGTAGGCTATCTAGAGAGTGATGGGTATTACTTAAATCTCACTAAGAACCGCTTTACACTGATTGAAAAGTCTCTTAAAGACTCTTTTGTCACCATCGACAATCAACATCACTTTTTTAAGGACTTCAACTATAAGTACCTCAAAAATGCTGTAAAGGTGCAGGCACCTCTCTTTGAAGAGATCACCCGAAATTACGAAGCTTCACAGGTCAAACTTGTGTCTCTGGTAAAGCAACGGTATATAGAGAGCTTGAATCTTCTTGAAAACAGATTTTCACTCCTTCTTGACAAACTGGTTGTCTTTATAGCCAACATTGATGTGGCTATCTCTAATGCTAAATGTTCCAAGACTATGAATCTCACACGTCCTGTGATTGAAAAAGGTACTTTTTATGAAGCCATAGGGCTACGACACCCTATCATCGAATCCAATGATGAAAGAGGTATCTATGTACCCAATGATATCTATCTGGGTATCAATAACCAAACACAGCACAATCATATCACCCTGAATGCCAGTAATGGAGAAGATATTTTAGGTGTACTTCTTTATGGGATTAACTCCTCAGGTAAATCCTCACTCATGAAAAGTATAGGACTCTCTGTGGTCTTGGCACAGGCAGGCTTCTTTGTACCTGCTGTAGAACTGCGACTGGGTCTTTACGATAAGCTCTTTACACGCATCGTATCTCAGGACAATCTCTATAAAGGACTCTCCACGTTCGCAGTCGAAATGATGGAACTGAAGAATATCTTTAACCGTGCAGATGAACGCTCTTTGGTACTGGGAGATGAGATAAGTCAAGGGACCGAGACGGAATCTGCTCTCGCCATTGTTTCAAGTGCGATCTTAAAGCTTGTTTCACTCAAATCCATGTTTATCTTCGCTACACATTTACATCAACTAGGGACTATTCCTCAGTTACAAAACTTACAAAACCTTATCTTTTTACACTTGGGTATCAAATACGATGAAACAAACGATGCTCTTATCTATAACCGTGTCCTTCAGCTAGGTATGGGTGACAGTCTGTATGGTCTTGAATTTGCCAAATCACTTCATATGGACAAAGAGTTCCTGACCATGGCACAAACCATACGTGAGAACCTCAATCATGGCGGTTCGAACATCAAAAAACTTCATAAACAAAAAAACAGTAAATACCATAAAGACCTCTACCTGAGCAAGTGTGCGCTGTGTGACGAAAGTGTAGAAGATGTCCATCATATCAAGCAACAGAAAGAAGCAAACAGTGATGGGCACATTGGACATTTTCATAAAAACCATAAATACA
>CAYXZY010000186.1:0-3487 GCA_964469685.1 uncultured Sulfurovum sp.
GCCTGTGTCGCCTTCTGCAGAACAGTTTTCGCGTGTGATCTACCTGATGGTAGAGCGTGTGCTTGCCTGCACGGCTATGCAAAACGGTGAACGTGAGGTCAAACTTCACAGTATCATTGTGCATGAGACTGAAACAGGGTATGCCCAGGGGTTTAAGGAAGATGCCCATTCGCCACTCATGGGGGAAATCTCTTTGGAAGATATCGTGTTTTCTGAACAAGTGAAAAAAGAGTGGAGTGATATAGCCTTATGGGACAGACTTTTAAAGCATGAGATGATAAAAAATCCAAAAAAAGTTTAAGTAAGAAAGATAGTAGTATAATAGCGACATCTAAAACAAAAGGAAACAGAATGAAAAAAATGACCCTACTTACACTTGCAGCAGCAACGATGTTGTTCACCGCATGTACAGAAGAGCAGAAAAAAGCAGCTACAGATGCTGCAAACTCAGCAACTGAGACAGTAAAAGAAAGCACAGGAAATGCAGTAGAAGCTACCAAAGCAGCTGCAGCAGATGCTGTAACTGCAGCTAAAGCAAAAGCAGCAGAAGTAGCTGATGCAGCCAAAGCGGAAGCTGAGAAAATCGCTGAAGCAGCCGCAGCAAAAGCAGAAGAGGCCAAAGCAGCCGCAGCCGCAAAAGCTGAAGAAGTAAAAGCCGCAGCCGCAGCCAAAGCTGAAGAAGCAGCACAAGCACTTAAAGACAGAGCAGCTGAAGCAACAGAAGCTGTTACAGCAGCAGTGACACCTGAAAATGCAGCGGGTAAAGCAGCTTACGCAAAATGTGCCGGATGTCACGGAGCAGACGGTAAAACAAAAGCACTTGGAAAAGCAAACCCGGTTGCAGGGCAGACTGCTGAAGCTATCGCAGAGGCACTTCACGGATATAAAGCAGGTACAAGAAACGTATCTGGTATGGGAATGCTTATGAAGGGTCAAGTGGCATCTATGGATGACGCTACGATCAAAGCAGTTTCTGAGTATATTTCAGGACTGTAAGTCTTTCCTCATTTAAGGAAAGGCAGACACGCCCCAGAAAACTCTACAGGTAGGTGATCTTAAAGTATCTCTATCTTTTGTACCAGGTGTATGGCCTTCGGGCACATCCTGGTCTTCACTGAAGTCACAAACGCTTAACTGAACAATGCTTCTTTTTTATTGCTTCCAAACTCCCAGGTTATGGGTATCATTTTAACCACAGCATCTTTTTTTAACACTTTTGTCTCCGGTGTGATAAGTATAAGTCCGTCTGCCTGTTGCATGGGAGATACCATACCGGGCATTTGGGGGTGTATGGCTTCAAAGTATCTGCCATCGAATTTCCCAAGTATGACAGCATGTTTCCCGCCTCTAACCGAAAAATCACTTTTCATCCTTGTCTCTATGACGGCATGGTGGTGTGCATTGCGACCGGACATTTTTCGTATAATGGCCCTTACAAAGAGTTCATAATTGACCATAGAGGCCAAGGGATTCCCCGGGAGGTTGACAATGACAGTTTTCCCGATACTTCCCACTATCGTTGGGCGCCCGGGTTTGATGTCTATTTTATCAATAAGCACTTGCATACCAAGGTTGGTAAAGGCTTCTTTGGTGAAGTCTTTGTCTCCCACTGAGACACCACCAGATGTGATGATGATATCTGCATCCAGGGTAGACCTGATGGAGGATTCCAGTGCCTCAAGGGTATCTGCGGATGTGCGTACAAACCTTACATCACAACCTAGCGCTTTGGAGCGGGTGAGGAACATGGGAGAATTGGAGTTGTAGAGCTGGTGTGCTTCTATTTTCTCAAAGTGGGGGCGTAACTCATCGCCCGTACCGAAAATGGCTACCCTGATCACTCTTCTGACTGAAACATGTGTCATGCCCTGACTTGCCAGTGATGCAACCGTGTAGGCATTGATGATCTCTCCCTGGGATAAAAAGACCGTATCTTTTTTGATATCTTCACCAGCCATACGTATAAAGTTGTGAAGTGTGATATCTGAGGGGAGTACAACCTTGCTCTCTTCAAGTGTCACATGTTCTATGGGGACAATGGCTTCACAGCCTTCGGGGATAGGCGCACCGGTCATGATCTTGAAAGCATTACCTTCTTCCAGCAGCATATCTGGATTGTCCCCTGCATAGATCGTAACAGAACAGGTCACGCATTTGCCCGCATCTGCTATTTTGACCGCGTAGCCATCCATGGCTGAGTTGTTGAATCTGGGTAGATCAAATGTTGCAATATAATCTTTGGTCACTACACGCCCGACTGCCATTTCGATAGGGATGATCTCGACATCCACGGGGGTTATTGTTGTTGCGATGCTATCGAGTGCCTCGACAATAGAACTAGCCATATTTGACCTTTGTTTGTAAGTTAAGGCGATTATAACAAATTAGGGTATAATCCACTTTTAAAGATCTTGGATAGTAAGGAATTATAGATGGAAGTAGCACAAATGATAAGTGTTCATGGCATATTGGTAGATATATTTTTGGTTTTTTTGGTTTTAGGTGCTCTGATTCCCTTCATGGTCAAAAAACCTGCTGCGTTTAAGAAAGCAAGTTTTATCTATACCATGGTATTTCAAGCAATTGCCACTATGATCGCGTTTGCAGGGATAGTAGCAGTATTTGCAGGAGATCTGGGGTGGCCTGTCACAACCATTCTTATGTTTGCGGTATGGGCAGTGATGATGTTTATAGAGATCAAAAAACATAAGTTCGTCAAATTGGCAAACCTTGAAAATGAAACTACCTTCAAGGTGATCAAAAGTGCATTTTTCAAGATCTCGTTGGTGCAGATACTCTTGGTGGTGATCATGTATGTCATTATGGTTCTTAAAGCACAAGGTGTGTTGACCTTCTAGACCATGTTGTATCTCTATCATGCCAGTGCCGGTCAGCCACAACTTCTTTTGGAGGGGGATGCACATCGTTACATCTTTAAGGTACGCAGACATAAAGTAGACGATGTGATCTATCTTCGTAATTTAGAGGATGGGCTTTTGCATCGCTATCTCATTACCATGATAGACAAACGTACAGCACATCTTGCACTCCAGGAGAGCACGTCTCTTGAGGTAGGAGCAAACAGATCATTGCATATAGGCTGGTGCATCATAGACCCCAAGAGCGTTGAAAAAGTACTTCCAACGCTCAATGAGATGGGGGTAGCAAAGATCACATTCTTCTACTGTAAACGGTCTCAAAAAAGTTTTAAACCAGACTTTAAACGACTAGAGAAGATACTGCTAAACTCTTCACAACAAGCAGGAAGATCGAAGATGATGGCATTAGAGATGGGTGAAGATCTTGAGACATTTCTGGAAGCAAATCCACAAGCCAAGATGCTTAATTTTTCTACAAGCAACTTTGTGGGAGACACTCCTATAGAAACGATAGTCATAGGATGTGAAGGCGGCTTTGAGAAAGATGAAGTGGCGTTGTTTGAGCCTGAAAACATTGTAGGGTTTGATACCCCTTTGGTATTGAAGTC
>CAYXZY010000187.1:0-2088 GCA_964469685.1 uncultured Sulfurovum sp.
TCCATGACAATATAACGGCGTATTTTTTTGATCTCCCTAAAGTCGATCTTGCCTTCAACCGCCTCCTGCTTGTCATCCTGCACCACTTCACCTGCAGGGGATATAATGCTGGATGAGGAAGCCATGTCTTCATCTGAAGCATTTGACACTACCACATAACATTGATTCATCACAGCCAATGCACGTGAAAGTATTTCCAAATGCTGTTTTCGTGGTTTCCCCCAACGTGAGGGGATAAGCACCACATCAGCGCCCTCTAGCTGTGCCCAGAGTTCTTTAAACCTTAATTCAAAGCAGATAAGGAGCGCATACTTGACACCCCCTATCTCAAAGGGTTGGACTTTTTTCTTTTTCCCCGCACGAAAATAGAGGTCTTCATCACCCAGTCTAAAGAGCTTGACTTTGTTTTGCTCATGTAAGACCTTGTGTTTATGGATCACTACTGCCTTGTTGACAAACCCATCCCCTTCTTCAAGTATGAGCGTGATCACCAGTATCTGCTCATCGATCTCTTTTTTCAGTATCTTCAGAGCATTGAGAGAAAATTTGGCAGCAGTCACCATATGCTCATAATCAAACCCTGTCAAAAAGACCTCAGGGGCAACGATGATATGCTTGTCTTTGTGTGCGGCAAGGTGTTCCAGCAGCGTATCCAGGTTTTCCTGATAACGCTTTTTGGTAGGAAGCTGCAAAGCCACAACGTCCAGCAGTTTTGATTTAGCGGACATAAGCTATCCTAAAAATCATCCAGATCAAGGCTTCCTTTGGAGTAGTTGGTCACATTCCCTTCAAAGAAATTTGTTTTTTGGTCATTGAATTGTGAAAAATTATCGACCCATTTGATGGGGTGTTCCACATTGTAAAGTTTTTCCATGCCAACCGCATGCAGTCTTTTGTCTGCAAGATACTGGATGTACTGTTCTATGATCTCGTCCGTCAAACCAAGTATCTGACCCTGGGTGATGTAAGCACCCCACTCGCATTCTAGTTTCACGGCATCTCTGAACATTTGGTAGACCTCTTCCTCAAGTGCTTTGGTAAAAAGTTCCGGTCTCTCTTTTTTCGTCGAATTGATCATGTTCTGAAAGAGCAACAGGTGTGTGACCTCATCTCTTTGAATGAAACGTATCATCTGGGCTGTTCCCAGCATTTTGTCCGAACGCGCAAGTGTATAGAGGTACGCAAATCCCGAATAAAAATAAATCCCCTCAAGGATCTGGTTTGCAAACATCGCTTTAACGATGTTGGTGTCTGTTGGGTTTTCGGCAAGTTCATCATACACTCTGGCGATGGCATCATTTTTAGTCTTGAGCATCATATCTCGTCGCCAAAGCTCATAGATCTCTTTGGAATTTGTAGAAATACTGTCAACCATCACCGCATAACTCTGTGAATGCAAAGCCTCTTCAAAAGCCTGACGCACCAAAATGAGGTTGACTTCCGGTGAAGTGATAAAAGGGTTGAGGTTATCAATAATGTTATTGGTCTGCAATGAATCCATAAATATAAGCTGTGCAAGCACCTTGTCATAGGCATCTTTCTCTGCATCTGTAAGGCGTTTGTAGTCATTGACATCACGGGTCATATCGACTTCTTTCGGGTACCATGAGTTGTTCAGCATCATCTCCCAGAGGTTGTATGCCCATTGATACTTGATGTCATTGAGTTCAAAGATCCCCGTAGGATCTCCCCCAAATATCTTACGTTCGCTTGTTGTTTCTTTTGATTCGGGATTATATATTTTTTTACGTTCCATACTCTACCTTAACACTGTTTTTCTCAATTTTTAATTACGAACATTATACACATATTGGCTGATTTTTAGATAGCGAATAAGGGAAAATCCAATGCATTGTCCTATCGTATCACAGCAATGCATGAAAGTGGTAAAAAAGCATAGGAAAAAATGAAAACGGATAACTTTTCACATAAAAATGATTTATAAAGGAGGGGCACCCAAAATAGGGAGAAAAAGGGTGCAAAATGAAAAGTTATCCAGAAAGCCAAGAGGGTAAAAAGGGAGGGGGAGACCCTCATTGGCTTTCATGTGGGTAGTATAATATTTTATTGTGTAGGAAATGTGAATAA
>CAYXZY010000187.1:2188-3482 GCA_964469685.1 uncultured Sulfurovum sp.
TCATTGGCTTTCATGTGGGTAGTATAATATTTTATTGTGTAGGAAATGTGAATAACCACTATATTTTACAAATAAGAACAACAATACTATCTCTTGGAACACATACAAGGTAAAACCTCGTATGCTTACCTAAGCGGAATGCTCGCGTGCTGGCACTCTGTCTTATTTTACAAATAAGAACAACAATAATCAGTAATACGGTTCACTTTTACTTGGAATTTGCTGTTTTCAGGGACATGAAATGATTCGCCGCCTTTTATCTGCTGCCAAGTATCACTACCGGGGAGCTTGACTTCCAGCTCGCCTGAAGTGATCTCCATCAGCTCGGCTTCTGCAGTGCCAAATTCGTAGTTTCCCGGAAGCATAAACCCCAATGTTTTTCTGCTTCCATCGGCAAAGTGAAGCGTACGGCTTGTTACCGCACCATCAAAATAGCTATTGCCTTCCAGATCTACCGTGACGTTTTCAAATGTTTTCATGTGTCTTACCTTTTAAAAAATTGCCGCATTATACCCAAATACCACTACACACCAAATCAACAGTCTAACGTTATAGTAATAATCAGCTAGATATTCTTAAAGGATACTATCATGAAAAAAAATACTATCACGCTTACGAACCATGCTACAGGTGAAAGTTACGAGTATGACATTTTGAAGGGTACGAGAGGATTTTCGGTAGTTGACATGCGTACTTTTTTCGCTGACTCAGGGATGTTCACGTATGATCCCGGCTTTACTTCCACCGCCTCATGCACCTCCACCATCACATTCATAGACGGGAACAAAGGAGAGCTGCGGTACCGTGGTATGCCCATCGAAGAACTGGCAAACAAGCATACCTACCTTGAGACATGTTTTTTGCTCTTAAATTCCCGCTTGCCCTCCAAAGAAGAACTGTACAATTTTGACCTGGAGATTCGCCATCGGGCCTTCCTGCACAGAGGGCTGCAAAAACTCTTTGATGCCTTCCCTGATGATGCCCATCCCATGGCCACACTGTCTGCTGCAGTGACCGCCCTTGCCTCTTTTTACGATGAGCACATTACCCTTGACAGTGATGCTGACTACCTGGAGATGGCACACCGTATCATTTCCAAGATGCCTACCATTGCAGCTTTCGCACACAGACAATCCCTTGGCATCCCCTTCATAGAACCAGACATAGACCTGGGCTTTACAAAAAACTTCCTTACGATGATGCGTGCCTACCCCGGAGGCAAAATGCACCTTTGCCGCAATGGACATGAAGAGATAAAAGATGTCGAAGTACGTGCGCTGGATACCATCTTTAC
>CAYXZY010000188.1:0-3477 GCA_964469685.1 uncultured Sulfurovum sp.
AAGTGCCTCCAGGGCTCCCATATCTAACCCTATTTCAGCACCAAAACTCTCTCTTGGGTTGATGCGTATCAGTGGTACATCAAACTGTGTGGCGACCTGTTCAGAGGTATGTCGTACGGTGGGTACTGCGGTACCTGCACCCATCTCCACAATGGCAAGTCTTGCACCCTCCTGCTGAAGTGTAGCCAGCCAATGCATGAGAGCTCTTTCCTGTTTGCCTGTTCGCGAATGTTCCCAGCTGAAGTCTCCGAACATCAGAATGTTCGGACGTGCCATTGCTCCGCAGTAAGGACAGCTTGGCAGTGGCTCTTTGGCCTTGAAGCCCTCTTCTATCTCGATCACAGTTTCTTCTGCACTCCACAGTTTTCCTTGACAGTTATCACTGCACTGCAAATGATGGATGGAACCATGACATTCCATTATCTGTCCCTCATCAAACCCTGCTTTTTGGAACTGTCCATCCACATTTGAGGTAAAAACAAATGAGCCATATTTTTTAGTATGAGAAAGTGCCAACAGCTTGTTAAATCCCTCATGGGGTACGGTATCACGGTAAAGATGCAACCTGTGTCCGTAAAAAGCCCAAGCCAGTCTAGGGTCAGACGCAAACCACTCAGGATTGGCCATCTCTTCAAAGCGAAGCCCCAGCTCTTTGGCTTTAGGGTACGCATGCCAAAACCCCTCCACCCCTCTAAAATCAGGCAGCCCGGAGTCCACCCCCATCCCTGCACCCGCAGTGATCAAAACAGCATCTGCCTCTTTTAGCAGCTTTTTGGCTTTTTGTAGCTTTTCTTCCGTATTCATAGAAACATTATAACATACCAAATGAACCAGACTATACTTTTTTTCATTCAGCTATCTTTAGTGGCTGGTACGCCAAAAGTATACTGCTGCTTTTACGTGTCGGTTATCAAAGGTACGAACACAAACCCCGGGAATTCTTCACGCTGTATCTCTGTTGGGGAGATCTTGGTAAATTTGAAGATAGAGTTTTGGACAGGTACGACCAGTACGCCCCCTACCTTTAGCTGATCAAAGAGTGTTTCGGGTATTTCTTCTGCACTGGCGGAAACGAGTATCCTGTCAAAATGTTTACCCGGCATACCAAGTGCATCACCTGCTTTTTGGATATGACAATGATCTGCAAAAGGAAACTTGGAAAGATTGGCACTGCCCTGTTCTACCAGTGCATCAACCCTCTCTACTCCCGTTACACTCCCTGACTTGCCTACGATATAACAAAGCAGTGAAGTAGTCCAGCCTGAGCCTGTACCAATGTCTAACACCTCGTCACCCTCTTGCGGTGCAAGTTGTTCCAACATAAAAGCAACAGTAGAAGGCTGAGATATGGTCTGGTCACTTCCTATGGGCAGCGGCCTGTCTTGATACATATACTCCCGCAAGCTCGTGGGTACAAAGTATTTTCTGTCTACAGTGTTAAAAGCATCTATGATACGTTTCGTCTTCAAAACTCCCGCAACGACCATAGCGCTGATAAGTGTTTGCATAGATTCCATAACATTCTCCTGTATCCTATAGTTATAGTATAACATATTTGAATCTACGGCATTTTGATCCAAAACAGTTTGCTGCGCTAGACATACCACGGGACAGGTGCATTGGGAACTCGTCCTCTATGCAGCCTAAGCTGACTTGTCCGACATATTGAAGCCTCTGTTTTGAAGCGCTTTGAGTTTTTCTTGGTAGTTGTCCGCATCACCGTATTGCAAATACTCATCATAGTACTTGTTGTCATAAGCTACTTTTTTTGCATGTTTTATGGGACAGAAATAGAATTCGGTTCTGTTTGCAATGACAGTTGCATAGGCCATAAGTCCATTAAAGTATGAACAGTACAGACAATTGAGCTTTTCCATAATATTGAGATAGCCCAGATAATGACGGTCAAAAACGATATAATCGCTCCTTTGGGGAAACTCAAATTTAAAAACAGCACCAACCACTTTAATATAGACAAAAAGCATCATATCTAGGAATAATGCGGGAAAGACCATTGCATAGATCACAGGAGCACTCAGCAGGTTGAGCAGTGGTATTTCAGCAAACCATTGCCATAGACTTTTCACATACTTCTTCTGCCTCAAAAACGCATCATGTTCAAACCTTACATAGCCATTTTTGATCTCGTAAAGTTTGTCTTTTTCCTGCTGCGATATCTCATCTTTGAGTTTGGCTTTCATTGCCTCGATCTCATCGATCATCTCTTTGATTTTATCATTCATGTAAGTCCTTTGCTAATAGTAAATATGTCTCAGATGTCTCTGGACATATCATACTATAAAACTTACCTAAATGTATGGATCTTTTCAAAGTTTGTACCTGTCATGAGCTCAAACAGCCGTTACCGTGACCTGTGGCACGGCGAAGAGATGAAAGATCAGTCTATCGTCACAGGAAGATGAGGGGTAAAATACTTCTAAAGGATATCTCTGAGTACCATCGCATAGTGCAGCACCACAAGGTTCAGCAAAAATATCCCCATGGATGATGCTTTGGAAAAGAACCTCTGCCTAGGACTTTTTACTGTGTGTAAAGTCTTGAGACTGATACCCATATGTATGACCGTAAGTACAAAGATCACAGCAACGATCTGCAGTTTGATACGCAGTGCATCAATGACCTCATTGGTGACATTTGAGAAGAGTATGTCAAGCAGGCCATTGTTGTAGATCATGATGTATCCGCTGACAAGCAAAATGGAAAGTGCTCCGATCTCAAAATACCCATAAATGGGACCTACACGCGGATATACCGCATCCTGGTCTTCTTTTTTTCTAAGACTAACACCCAACATGAACATAAAAAATGCGCCGCCGATCCAGGCGATCGCAGCCACAAGGTGTAAATGTATCGCCCAACCCATTAATGTGATGCTTTGTTATGGTGCCCCATCGTACAATAGATCTCTGCATTGTCGTCTGTGAGCAAGATAAGCTCATTGGGGTCTATGTGTGTGTAAAGCGAGATATCTTCGGGGATGAGATAGACTTCGATACCAAGATCTTTCAGTTTCAAAAAAGTCTTATAACCCAATCCTTTGACATAAAGCGTATCTATGTCGTAGGTAACAAAATGCTCAAAAAATACCGGTGATTTTTCGGTTTTATAGTGGTTCTCTTGCAGCATAATCCCTGACTCGGGATCTAAAAATACAAACATCGGTGCTTTTCTAAAGCCGTTTGCTATGGTTATCTCGTCGTTTTCTACAGGTATCAGCAACATACTCAACTGTCCAGTTTCAGCACTGCCATGAACGCTTCTTGAGGCACCTGTACCTTGCCGATCGATTTCATTCTTTTTTTACCCGCTTTTTGTTTTTCTAAAAGCTTACGCTTACGTGTGATATCTCCACCGTAACATTTTGCCGTAACGTTTTTGCCCATGGACTTGACGTTTGAACGTGCAATGATATTGTTCCCGATACTTGCCTGGATCGCTACTTCAAAAAGCTGTCTG